>JAVHVL010000549.1:0-13158 GCA_032160565.1 Pseudonocardiales bacterium
CGTCCCGCTGGACCGGCCGGAGGACTTCCTGCCCCGCGTCGGTGCGCTGATCGAATCGCCCGCCTTCTATCCGGGGCTGACCGGCTCGGCGAACCTGCGTGTGCTGGCCACCTTGGGCGGCATCGACCCTGCTCGCGTACCGGCGACACTCGGGCGCGTCGGCTTGTCGGCGCGAGGCGAGGACCGTTACAAGACCTATTCACTAGGCATGAAGCAGCGGCTGGGCATCGCCGCGGCACTGCTGAGCGACCCGGAGCTGCTCGTCCTGGACGAGCCGACAAACGGGCTGGACCCGCAGGGCATCGTCGATATGCGTTCGTTGATCCGCTCCATCGCCGACGACGGGCCGACCGTTCTCGTGTCGTCCCACCTGCTCGGCGAGCTGCAGCAGATCTGCGACTGGCTGCTGATGATCGAAGCGGGGCGCCAGATCTATCAGGGCCGCACAATGGACCTGCTCGCCGGTGGTGCTCGGCTGCGGCTGCGCAGCGAGCACCCGCACGACTTGCCGAGGCTGGCCACGCTGCTGCGCTCGCACGGGCTCGATCCTGCGGTCGACGATTCGGCGCTCATGGTGCCGGCGGATGCCGTCGACGACACCGGGCTGGCGGCACTGAGCCGGGCGGCCGCGGAGCACGGCATCACGCTCGTCGAGCTGTCCCGTACGGCGGCGAGCTTGGAAGAGCGCTATGGGTCACTGGTAACTGGAGGCGTGCGATGACTCGGGCAATACTCGCGGAGCTGCTCAAGCTGCGGCGCAGATCAGTGCTGATCGGAGCGGGTGCGGTGCTGCCGCTGCTCGCGATCGTCGCCACCGTGGCGGTCTTCGCCAGCGCGGGCGACGGGCCTCCGCCCGCCACCCAGGCCGAGTACAACCCCAGCCTCGTCGAGCTCGGTGCCGCCGGTGGGATGACCCGCGGCTTCACGGCCATGTCGAGCTTCCTCGGGCTGCTCGTCCTGGTGGTGTTCATCGCGTCCACGACCTCCGAGTGGAGCCAGGGCACCGTCCGAATGCTGCTCACCAGGCAGCCGCGCCGGCTACGGGTCTTTGCCGGCAAGGCGGTAGCCCTGCTGCTCGTCACCGCTGCCGCATTGTTCGTCGCGCTGCTCGTCGCAGCGGCGGCGGCCTACTTCATGGCCGCGGTTCGCAACGTGCCGGCAGACGCGTGGTTGACGGGTGACGGCCTTGGACATACCGCGGGTGCCTGGTCGCGTGCGGCACTGTCGGTCAGCTGTTACGGCTTGTTGGGCATGGCCTTGGGTACGTTGATCCGCTCGACGACGGTCGCGGTAGCGCTCGCGTTCGCGTGGTTCTTCCCGCTCGAGCACATCGTGCAGAACGCGTGGGCCGGTGCCGGACGATGGTTCCCCGGGTTGCTCTTCGAGGCGGTCACCAGCAACGGCAACGTCGAGACGGGATTCGGGCGGGCAGTGCTGCTCGGTGCCGGGATGGTCGCGGTTCTGGTGGCGGTGGCAGCGGTCGACCTGCGACGCCGCGACATCAGCGCGTGACGTGCGGCGTCGTCCCCGCCAGCAGCTGTTCGTGGTGGGCGATGTGCAGCCGGTTGTGGCCGCCGCGACGGCCACGTCGGCCTGTCGATCAACGAGATGAGACGACGCATAGTCGGCAATCGGCGCGCCGCGTGTCGGAGCGGGCGCTTCCTGGGTGCCTATTCGGCATGCAGCGCGCGCACGGTGTCGATCGTGTCCGCTTCCTCGGGGCGCTTGTCGTGGCGGTAGCGCACGACGCGGGCGAAGCGCAGCGCCAACCCGCCCGGATAACGCGACGACCGCTGCACACCGTCATAGGCGATCTCCACCACCTGCTCCGGCCGCAGGCGAACCACCCAGCCGTCCGTGGGGCCGTCGGCCAGGGCGAGGAAGCGCTCCGTCTGCCACGCCAGCATGGCGTCGGTCATCCCCTTGAACGTCTTACCGAGCATGACGAATCCACCGGTGTCCGGATCGCGGGCACCGAGGTGGATGTTCGACAGCTTCCCGGTGCGGCGCCCCGACCCCCACTCCACCGCTAGCACGACGAGATCCACCGTGTGCACCGGCTTCACCTTCAGCCACCCGGCGCCGCGGCGCCCTGCCTCGTACGGGGCGGCGAGCGACTTGGCCATCACTCCCTCGTGCCCGGCGCCGAGCGTCGCGGTCAGAAACTCCTGCGCTGCAAGGGGATCCGCCGTCACCACGCGATTGATGCGCTCGTCCGGCGGCACGACGGAGTCGAGCGCGGCGAGGCGATCCGAGGTGGGCGCATCGAGCAGGTCGGTTCCGTCGAGGTGCAGCACGTCGAACAGGAACGCGTGCAGCGGCTGGGTCGCTCGTGCCGCCGCAATGTCGACGCTGCGTCCGAAGCGGGACGCGGTGACCTGGAACGGGTGCGGACGCCCGTCGGCCCGCAGCGCGATCGCCTCGCCGTCGGCGACCAGGCTGTCGACCGGCAGCGCCCGGACGGCCTCGACGACCTCCGGGAGCCGAGCGGTGACGTCGTCGAGGGTGCGGGTGAAGATGGCGACGTCCGCGCCCGCGCGGTGCACCTGCACGCGTGCGCCGTCCAGCTTTGCCTCGAACAGCGCGGTGCCGCCGAGGCGGGTGAGCGCGTCGTCCACGGACGATGCGGTCTGGGCGAGCATCGGGCTCACCGGCCGTCCGATCCGCAATGCGAAGTCCGACAGCGCTGCCGCTCCCCCCGCGAGTGCCGCGGCCGCGACCGCAGGAAGGTCGCCGCCGAGCATCGCCGCCCGTCGTACCTCGGCGACCGGGAGCTCAGCCGCCCGCGCGACGGCATCGGTCATCACGCCCTGCAAGGCGCCCTAGCGCAGGTCGCCGCCGAGCAGCCGGCTGAGGAACAGCTGCTCCCCCGCCGTAGCGGCACCGAACAGCTCCGCGACGGCTTCGGCTCGCCGCGCCTGCGACCCGGCGCCGCTGAGCCCGCCGATGGACGTGAACGCGGCATGGACCTGCGCCACCGTCAGGCTGGCCTGCTCGGCCGGTGCCGGCAGCGCGCGAAGCGCGGCCCAGCCCACGCCGATCTGCCGCTGCGGTAGCTCACCGGCCAGCCACGACACAGCCACCGCGACGTCCTCAGGCGCCGCCGACCGCAGTAACGCGGCCAGCCGCTCGACCTTGGCCAGCCGCGAAGAGATGGCCCCGACGTCCGCCGACGCCGCCGCGACATCGGCGAGCAGCAACCGGCGGCGGTCTTGATACTCAGGCGCGGTCATGACCGCATGTCAGCATCAAGATCCGACAACGCGGCGCTCAGCAGGACGAGAGCAGGCGGTCCAGCACGCGCACCCCGAACTTCAGCCCCTCGACCGGGACGCGCTCGTCGATGCCGTGGAACAGGGCCATGAAGTCCAGCTCCGGGGGGAGCAGCAACGGCGAGAAACCGAAGCAGCGCATCCCGAGCGTAGAGAATGATTTGGCGTCCGTGCCGCCGCTCATCAGGTACGGGACGGGGTATGCGCCCGCATCCTCGGCGCGGATCGCCGCGGACATGGCGTCGACCAGTGCACCTTCGAACGAGGTCTCCACCGCGATGTCCTGCACGATGAACTCCCGCTCGATCCCCTCGCCGAGCAGCTCGTCGATCGTCGACAGCAGCGCGTCCTGCTGACCGGGCAGGAACCGCCCGTCGATCGTCGCCTCCGCGCGTGACGGGATGACGTTGGCCTTGTAGCCGGCCTCGAGCATCGTGGGGTTCGAGGTGTTGCGGATCGTCGCGCCGATCATGCGAGCCATGCTGCCGAGCTGCGGCATCCAGGCATCCGGATCGTCCGGGTCGAGGTCGAGGCCGGTCGCCTGCCCGATGGCCTCCACCATGCTGCGCACGGTGTCGGTGATGACGACCGGGTGCTCGTAGGCCCCGATCCGGGAGACGGCGGCGGCCAGCATGGTGACGGCGTTGTCGGGGTGCACCAGCGACCCGTGGCCGGGGCGGGCCGTGGCGCGCAGCCGCAGCCAGTTCATCCCCTTCTCGGCGGTCTGGATGAGGTACAGGCGGGTGCTGTCGCTGAGCGAGACGCTGAAGCCGCCGACCTCGCTGATGGCCTCGGTGCAGTCCGCGAACAGCTCGGGATGGTTGTCGACGAGGTAGTGGGCCCCCTGCCGCCCGCCGGCCTCCTCGTCGGAGACGAACGCCAGCACGATGTCCCGCGGCGGCTTGCGGCCGGTGCGGGCCCATTCCCGGACGAGCGCGAGCGTCATGGCGTCCATGTCCTTCATGTCCACCGCGCCGCGCCCCCAGAGGTAGCCGTCGCGCACCTCGCCCCCGAACGGGTCCACCGACCACTCGCTGCGCTCCGCCGGCACGACGTCGAGGTGCCCGTGGATCAGCAGTGGCGCGCGGCTGGAGTCCGCCCCCTCGATCCGCGCGATCGTCGACGCCCGGCCCGGCGCTGCCTCGATGATCTGCGACTCGATACCCACCTCGTCCAGCTTCGCCGCGACCCACTCGGCGGCGGGGCGCTCCGGGTGGGTGGGGTTGGAGGTGTTGATGCGGATCAGCTCCGCCAGCAGGTCGATGACCTCGTCCTGCGCGGTGATGATCGACTCGGCGGCACGGCTCATACGTCGTTCCTACCAGCATCGCGGGCGCGAGGGGGCGCCCGGCCGTCAGTGGCCGCGGTGTTCGGCGACGCGGTGTGCGGGGGCGCGGCGGCCGCGGTGCCCGGCGGCGATGACGATCGCGGTGAGGGCGAGGACGAATGTGCCGAGCAGCAGCCCCAGGATCGCAGTGTCGTTCAGGCCGCTCATGCCTGCGCCGCCGTTCAGGAGCTCGACCCCCAGCGGTGGGGTCGCCTCGGGGGGCGATCCCGGCGATCGCGGTGCTCCTCCGCCGCCACCGGGCAGGAGGACTCCGCCGTCGGTCGGCGCGATGCCCAGGCTCGGCCCGGATGTGGTGTCGGAGCCGCGGACGAAGGCGGCGCCGGCCGACCCGGAGGCCGACCCCCCGGAGGCCGGCCCGGAGGCGGACGTGGTCGCCGCAGGGCTGGGGGTGGGGCTGCGCGTCGGGCTCGGCGCCGGGGCCGTGGAGGTCGCCGCGGGAGAGGTTGCCTTGTGACCGCGCGCGACATTCGGATTCACCGTGGGCGAGCCGGCGCCCTGCCCCTGCGCATGGCGCGAGGAGTTGGTCTTGGTCGGTGTCGGCGAACCCTGCGACGTCTTCGGCGCCTTGCTCTTCGGGGCGATCTCGTCCTCGGTGTTCTCGTCCGTGGTGTTCTCGTCCTCGGTGTTCTCGTCCTCGGTGCTCTTGTCCCTGGTGTTGTTGTCCTCGGTGCTCCTTGGCGTGGTGCTCGCGGGCGTTGCCTTGATCGGCGTTGCCTTGGGGTGCGTTGCCTTGGGGGGCGTTGCCTTGGGGTGCGCACTGAGGTGGTGGTGGGGCTTAGGGGGATGGCGCCGCTGCGATGTGCTGGCCGAGGCCTGCGCCGCACTCACCAGGCAGAGCAGGGCGAGCACGAGCATTAGGGCGACGCTGCGCGCCGTCCTGATCCCGTGCCTGCGGCTCATCGGACTTCTCTCGGTCGAATCCGTCCACCGCGTCGGTGAGCGACGAGGGATGGCTGCCATGATGCGCCCGCTACACCTGACACGGACTTAGCATCGAAGCTCCTGTTAGCTGTTTGTGAAGTGTATGGAAAGGGCATTAGATCCGAAATATCCGGGCATTCCGGGCGACCTCTGCGTCGGTCAGCGGAGCTCGGAGGGGCACCAGGGCGCACCCGGTGCATCGGCTAGACTCGCCTGCGCACTCGTCCGGGTGGCGGAATGGCAGACGCGCTAGCTTGAGGTGCTAGTGCCCTTTATCGGGCGTGGGGGTTCAAGTCCCCCCTCGGACACCGTCTCGTTGGCTCATTTCCCGGCCGTACCGACGGATCGTGGCACGTTCGCGCACCGGATGGGGCGATCGCGGCGACTTCTCGCTCATCAAAGTCGCGCTGGCGTCGAATGGCGACCGGATCGCGACTTTGATCAAGGTGCGATCGCGGGACCAATGCGAGCGCTCCGACACAACGGGTTCGCCGACGGTGGACGGACGTCGAAACCGCGCCCACGCCACCGCATCGGGTCGGCTGCGGAGCTCGTGCGCCATGACGTCACTGCGTCGATGCTGCACTCGTCGCGCAGAGATCAACTCTTGTACGTTCGCTTTATCCTGATTGAGCTATGTTCGTCGTGCTTGATCGTTCGGGTACGCCAGATGACCCCGTCAGATCGTTAGCGGCGGCCCGAATCGGTGGCGACGGCTTCCCGCCCCCTTCCACCGGGGGTCGCCGCGCCGCCGGTCCTGTTCCCGAGCAGGAAGGGAGGCATGGACTCATGATCGGCCGGCGGCTCTGCACCGATTGGTGGTGGTAGCAGCCGGAACGTCACTCTCGAAGGTGGTGACCCGATGCGATTCCATCGCCATACCGGCTGGCACGCTGCCCATGGAGAAAGGCCCCCTCCGTAGGTCTCCATGGCAAGCGTGAAGACCGGCGCCCCGCCCGCGACTCCCCGTCAGGGCGGGGCGTTGGCGTCTCTGCCCAGCTCGTGACCTCCCCCAGCACTTCCGGGCGTTGATGACTATTCGGACGAGCCCCACAGCGGCGATCTCTCGGGCACCTGCTCGACACGTCCTGCTCGGTGACCCATCTTCGGGGGTTGTCGTGTGAAACTCACCTCAAGCCGAGGCACGGTCATGGAGGCCGTTTCCGGCGTCCGCACGCCCCAGCGGAAAGGAACGCACCGAATGCGCCGCACTCGGATGATCCACTGCGTGTGCTGCGGTCTCGACCAGAACGCGTCGGTCGACGAGGAGGAGCACGGACCCGTCCTGTCGTGCGTCCGGTGCGACTCACACGGCGGCGACACCATCGAGGCGTTCGCGATACGCGAGGCCGATCACGCAGCCATGTTCAAGCATGCCCTGGTCGACGCGCAGGACGACACGATCCTGGCGCGCGGCGAGCGCGACTTCTACCGCGAGAAGATGAAAGCCGCGTACAGCAGTCGAGAACTGCTGGTGCAGGTCCTTTCGCAGATCGACGACGTGCACCACATCCGCGGCACGCGGTGTGCCTGCGGCCGGCGCGGCTGCCGCGTCGTCGCATTGCTGTCCGACTCGAGGGTCGCCCGGCTGATCCGTAGGTACGACGAGGAGCGGCGCACGTTGCGTGAACTGCGCAATGCCAATCCGGACGCGTGGACCGACAAGTGGGACTACATCGACGTGTCGCTCGTCTACCCGGAGCGGACGCGTCGCACCGGACGAGGACGCCACCGCTCGACCGGTTAGCCCGGCACGCTACGGCGCGCTACCGTCCGACTGGAGGTGCGCCAATGCCGGGTGAACGCGTGGAAAGTTCCGCGGAGGTCATCCCGTTCGACAGCAGCACCGTCCTGGGCAAGGTCTTGGCGGTGCTGCACGCGTTCCGTGCCGAGGACGACGAGCTGTCGCTCGCCGAGCTGGGGCGGCGGACCGGGCTGGCCAAGGGCACGCTGCACCGCGTCGCGGCCGATCTGGTGAGCGCCAGGCTGCTCGATCGCGTCGGCGGGGGCTACCGGCTTGGCGGTCAGCTGTTCGAGCTCGGCATGCGCGCGTCCGTCGAACGGGGGCTGCTCGAGGTGGCGATCCCGTTCATGCAGGATCTCTACGAGCGGACCCACGAGACCGTGCACCTGGGCATCCGCGAGGGCACTGAGGTGGTGTACGTCGGCAAGATCGGCGGACACCGGCAGGCCAAGACACCATCTCGTGTCGGCGGACGGATGCCTCTGCACTGCACGGCCCTCGGCAAGACACTGCTGGCCTACTCCCCCAAGTCGGTACTGGCCCAGACGGTCGAGGCAGGCCTGGCGCGCAAGACACCGCGCACGATCGTCGCTCCGGGGCTGCTGCGCTACGAACTGCGCAAGGTCGTCCGGGCCGGAGTCGCCTTCGAGCACGAGGAATCGGCGGTCGGCATCGTGTGCGTCGCCGCTGCGGTGCGCGGGCCGGACGAAACAGCGCTCGCGGCGATCAGCGTGACCGGTCCGGTCACCCGGTTCCGTCCGGAGCAGCACGTGTCGTCGGTGCGCGCCGCCGCCGACGGAGTGACGGCGACGCTTGCCAGGCGCCGCGAACTCGCCTGGCGCGAGGACTGAACAGGTTCCATTCAGCAGAACGTGGGGTTCGTTCACCCGGCCCGGGGCTTGCGAGAGTGAGTGTTCGCTCGGGACGAATAGAGGTGTCATGAACCGCGTGAAGGTAGCCGTGATCGGGTCCGGAAACATCGGGACCGACCTGATGATCAAGATCATGCGGCTGTCCGAGAACCTCGAGATGAGCGCGCTGGTCGGCATCGACCCGCGTTCCGACGTCCTAGCCCGCGCCGCGCGAATGAGGGTGGCCACGACGGACGACGGAGTCGATGGGCTGATCGGGCTGCCCGGCTTCGACGAGATCGGGATCATCTTCGACGCAACGTCTGCGAAGGCACATGAGGCCAACGCCGCCGTCCTGGAGCAGTACGGCAAGCAGCTCATCGACCTGACGCCGGCTGCGATCGGGCCGTTCGTCGTCCCCGCGGTCAACATCGACGAGCACCTCGACGCCCGCAACGTGAACATGGTGACGTGCGGTGGTCAGGCCACCATCCCGATCGTGGCCGCGGTGTCTCGCGTGACCGACGTCGTCTACGCCGAGATCGTCGCGTCCATCGCCTCGAAGTCGGCCGGGCCGGGAACGCGCGCCAACATCGACGAGTTCACCGAGACGACCTCGCACGCCATCGAGACGGTCGGCGGTGCCCAGCGCGGCAAGGCGATCATCATCCTGAACCCGGCCGAGCCGCCGCTGATCATGCGCGACACGGTCTTCTGCCTGATCGGCGAGGCCGACGCCGGCACGAAGGGCGCGATTCGGGAGTCGATCACGAAGATGGTGGGCGACGTCGCGGCGTACGTCCCGGGCTACCGCCTCAAGCAGGAAGTCCAGTTCACCGCGATCGGCGACGACGAGCCGGTCCACACGCTGCTGCCCGACGGGGCCGATCGGCCGGCGCACAAGGTTTCGGTGTTCCTCGAGGTCGAGGGTGCCGCGCACTACCTGCCCGCGTACGCCGGCAACCTCGACATCATGACCTCGGCTGCACTCCGGGTCGCCGAACGCCTCGCGCAGCGCGCACTCCTGGAGGCTTCCTCATGACCGCGCGGACTCTCTACATCCAGGACGTGACGCTGCGTGACGGCATGCACGCGATACGGCACCGGATCACGCCGGACAGCGTGCGCAGGATCGTCGCCGCGCTCGACGCCGCGGGTGTCGACGCGATCGAGGTTGCGCACGGTGACGGCCTCGCGGGCGGGAGCGTCAACTACGGACCCGGCAGCAACACCGACTGGGAATGGATCGAGGCCGCGGCCCAGAACATCAAGCAGGCCAAGCTCACCAGCCTGCTGCTGCCCGGCGTCGGCACGATCGCCGAGCTCAGGCACGCCTACGACCTCGGCGTGCGTTCGGTGCGCGTCGCGACGCACTGCACCGAGGCCGACGTCTCCGCGCAGCACATCGCGACCGCCCGCGAGATGGGCATGGACGTCTCCGGCTTCTTGATGATGAGCCACATGCAGCCGGCGCCCGAACTGGCCACGCAGGCCAAGCTGATGGAGTCCTACGGCGCACACTGCGTGTACGTCACCGACTCCGGCGGGCGGCTGACCATGGACGGCGTCCGCGAACGGTTCCGCGCGTACCGCGAGGTGCTGGACCCGGACACCGAACTCGGTATCCACGCGCACCAGAACCTCTCACTCGCGGTGGCGAACTCCGTCGTCGCCGTCGAGGAAGGCGTCACCCGCGTCGATGCATCCCTCGCCGGGCACGGCGCCGGAGCGGGCAACTGCCCCATCGAGCCGTTCATCGCCGTGGCGAATCTCAACGGGTGGCAGCACGGCTGCGACCTGTTCGCGCTGCAGGACGCGGCCGACGACCTGGTCCGCCCGCTGTGGGACCGTCCGGTGCAGGTCGACCGCGAGACGCTCACCCTCGGCTATGCCGGCGTGTACTCGAGCTTCCTGCGCCACGCCGAGACGGCGTCGAACAACTACGGCATCGATGTGCGCACGTTGCTGCTCGAGGCCGGCCGCCGGCGCCTCGTCGGCGGCCAGGAAGACATGATCGTCGACATCGCCCTCGATCTCGCCGCCGCGCGCGATCGCGAGAGCGCCGCCGTGTAGGTCAGGGCTGCTCGAGCGTCTGGACCGGCGGGCCGTCCCAACGCTCCCAGCGGGCGAAGTCCTCGACCGGATTGCGGGTGAGCTTCGTCAAGGCACGGGTGGGGTACCCGAGCGGCACGACTGCTGCCAACGCGACGGACGACGGCAGGCCGAGAAGTTCCTTGACCGTTCCTTCGGCACCGACGGCGAAGGTCGTGAGCGCACCGGCCATGCCCCGTGCATGCGCGGCCAGGATCACGTTGTGCACGAACGGGTAGACCGACGCACCACTGACCACGCCGACGCGATCCAACGTCGCATCGATGGAGGCCACCAGCCGCAGGTCCACGCCGATCACGAGGATTACCGGCGCTCGGGCGAGGTTGCGATACCACTGCACGGACTCCGGGTTCACCGCGGCGATGTCGGCTTCGGTGACCGAACTCGGCTCGACGGTGTTGAAGCCTCGCTCACCCAACTTCTGTTGAGCGACGTAGCGGCGCACCACGTCCAAGCCGGCATCGATGACGGCGGACTTCGTCTCGGCAGAACGGATCGCCACCACCCGCCAGCCCTGCCGATTGCCACCGCTCGAGGCGAACCTCGCGATGTCGAGGATCGCGCTGACGTCCGCGTCGGTCACGGGTCGGTCGGTGAACTCGCGACCGGCGAACGCCGTCCGGACCACACGCTCGAACTCGGGCATCGTCATGCACCTTCCGTCGCGCCCGTCGCCTCCGTCGTGCCGGACGGCGTAAGCGAAGTGCCGTATGAGAGAACATGCCGTATGACGCATCCCGCGTAGCGCACCGACCCGTGCTGGCTGATCGGCCACGTCCGACGCTCGGCGAGATCAGGCCCTGATCGGCCGGGGCGCGTCGCCGAGCTGAACGGCTCGCCCGCGGACAGTCGGCGGCCGTGGTGAGGCAGTGGCGCGCCCCGGACGCCGAGCGGGAGGGATGCCCGTGTCCGGGGCGCGATCAGAGCCTACCCAAACCTGCCCATTCTGGGCTAGCCCCCAACGGCCCCCCGAAACGCGGCCGCGCCGCGGCGGGCGAGCTCGCTGTAGGAGTACGTGCCCTGCTCCCGCAGCTCCCGGGCGGCGTCCATCACAGCACCGAGCGCTGCGAAGGCGAAGGCGCCGCCGACCGAGATGCGGGCCACGCCCGCACCGGCCAGCTCCGCGACCGTGGGGCCGGCCGGCAGAGCCAGGACGTTGACCGGGCGATCCACATTGGAGACCACGGCACGGATGTCGCTCAGGTCGGACAGCCCCGGGGCGTAGAGGACGTCGGCGCCGGCCTCCTGAAAGGCCTGGAGCCGCGCAATCGTGTCGGCGAGGTCGGCTCGGCCGTGCAGGTAGTTCTCCGCACGTGCCGTCAGCACCATCGGGCCGCCGTCGTCGTGCGCCGCCTCAGCCGCCGCGTGTATCCGTTCGACGGCCACCGGCATCGGATAGATGCCGTCCCGACCGAAGTCCTCGATGGAGCAGCCGGCGAGACCGGCCGCCTGCGCACCGCGCATGGTCTCGGCGATTGCGTCCAGGTCGTCCCCGAAGCCGTTCTCCAGGTCGGCCGACACCGGCACGTCCACGCTGGCGACGATTGCGGCGGCGTGGCTGAGCGCCTCGGCCCTGGTCACCGATCCGTCCAGCCGGCCTAGCGTCATGGCATAGCCACTGCTCGTCGTCGCCAGTGCGGCGAAGCCCACCGAGGCGAGCAGCTTCGCCGACCCCACGTCCCACGGGTTGGGCATCAGAAGGGGTCGGCCAGGGGTGTGCAGGTCGAGGAAGCGCGCAGCGGGATGGGTCACGGTCGCACGCTAGTGGCGCGGTACGACATCGTCGGAGCCGGCTACGCCAGCAATTCGGCGGCCAGCGCGCCGGCAACGGGGTGCCCGAACAGCCCAGGCAACCCGCCGGTGTGCAGGAAGACGGTGCGCTCCCCCGGGCGGACGTCGCCCTCCTCGACCGCGGCACGGAGCCCGGCCAGCGCCTTCGCGGTGTACACCGGCTCGAGGATCAGCCCCTCGGTGGTGCCGGCGTCGAACATCGCCCGGCGCGCCGCATCGGTCAACGCCGCGTAACCCGAGCCGACCTGATCCGTGCGCAGTCGCAGCGGCCCGGTCTCCACACCGAGTGCGGTGACGAGGTCCCGCACCCGCGCCCCCGCGTCCGGCACGGCGCCGGAGTCGACGCCGAGCACCCGGGCGCCATCGAGCCATGCGACCAGGCCGGCCATCGTGCCGCCCGAGCCGACCGCAACCACCACCGTCACGACACCAGGCAGCTGCGCCACGATCTCGCCCGCGCATTCGATGTACCCGTGTGCGCCCGCTGCGTCCGATCCGCCGAACGGCACGACGTATGGCCGGCCGCCAGCTCGCTCGTGTTCAGCGGCGAGCTGCTGCGCGGCTGTGGCCAGCCCTGCTTCGTCCACATCGCCGACCCAGCGCACCCGGGCACCGAACAGCCGATCGAGGGTGAGGTTGCCACTCGCCGGCGTCGGAGGCGTACCGGCGAGTGCCAGCGTGCAGCGCATGCCGAGTCGCGCGGCCACCGCGGCAGTGGAGCGGGCGTGGTTGCTCTGCGCTGCTCCGGTGGTGATGAGCATGTCCGCGCTGCTGTCGATCGCCGTGGCGGCCGTATGCGCGAGCTTGCGGATCTTGTTGCCGCCGCCGCCGATGCCGAAGAGGTCGTCTCTCTTGATCCACAGGTCGTCGGGCCGAAGTCCCAGACGCTGTGCCAGCCGGGGTGCGGGCTCCAGTGGCGTTGGCGCGGTCCCGAGCGGGACGGCTTGGGTGGCGCTGTCGGAGGTCATATGAACACCTTCGCGCTGGGGGCTGCCGATGGCTACCGGGTGGCTTGATCGACAGAGCGGTTCTGCCGAAACGCAACGAATCCGCTCTGATCAGCAACGGCACCCGCTGGAGGGCAGCAACGGCGCTGGCCGGAAATCGCGCTGGCCGGAA
>JAVHVL010000265.1:0-3087 GCA_032160565.1 Pseudonocardiales bacterium
CGGTCCGGTCAGCATGGTGTTGCACGCGGCCACCGATGCCGCCGACACCGACTGGACGGCCAAGCTCGTCGACGTCCACCCGGACGGCCGGGCGCTCAACGTGTGCGACGGCATCATCCGCGCCCGCTACCGCACCGGCGCCGAGCAACCCGAGCTCATTTCACCCGGTGCGGTAAGGGAATTCTCGATAGACATGGGTGCAACCAGCTTGGTCCTGGCGCCCGGGCACGCGCTGCGGGTCGAGCTCTCGAGCTCGAACTTCCCCCGATTCGACGCCCACCCGAACACCGCCGACCCGATACCTTCCGTCCCCGCCGACGACCTCGTCGTGGCCCACCAGCAGATCTGGCACTCGGCCGAACACCCGTCCTGCCTCGAGGTCAGCACGGTGCCCCGGCCCTGATCGTCGAGGTGACGCCTCGACCCACCCGGCACCGTCGCCTCGCCCCACCGGCGACACGTCCTTCGCCCCACCAGCTTCCCCGTCCGGCCAGCGCCGCTCGATCTGCTCGGCCGTCAGCTACATCTGAAAGCAGGCACCCATGGCTCGCATCGTGAAGGCCGAACTTCGGCTCGTCGACCTGAAGCCGCTCACCCAACGCACCGATGCGATCCAGTCGTTCGTCAGCCAGGAGACGCCCATCCTGACCCTCACCGACTCCGACGGCGCGACGGGGACCGGCTACAGCTACACGATCGGCTCAGGCGGTTCAGCCATCGTGGCCCTGCTGCGCGATCACCTGCTTCCACGGCTGATCGGCATGGAGGCCGAGCACATCGAGGGAAACTGGCGTGCCCTGCTCTTCAGCATGCACGCGCTGGCGGTGGGCCCGGTCAGCTCGCTCTCGCTGGCCGTGATCGACATCGCCGCGTGGGACCTGCGCTGCCGCCGCGCCCGCTTGCCGTTGCACCAGGCCGTCGGCGGCGCCCACGACCGGTTGCCCGTCTACACGACCGAGGGAGGTTGGCTGAACCTCGAGGCCGAGCAGCTCGTCGAGGACGCCGTGCGGATGCAGCGCAGCGGCTTCAAGGGAGCCAAGATCAAGATCGGCAAGCCGCGAAAGTCCGAAGACGTCGAACGGCTGGCAGCCGTCCGCGCGGCGGTAGGAACCGGGTTCGAGCTGATGGTGGACGCCAACCAGGGGCTGCGCCTCGACGACGCACAGCGCCGGGCGCACCTGCTCGCCGAACTCGACCTGGCGTGGATCGAGGAGCCGCTGCCGGCTGACGACATCGCGGCCCACACCCGGCTGGCGGCCACCTCGCCGATCCCGATCGCGGTCGGCGAGTCGCTGTACAGCCTGAGCCAGTTCAAGGACTACCTGCATGCCGGAGCGTGCTCGGTGGTGCAGGTCGACGTCGCGAGGATCGGCGGGATCACACCGTGGCTCAAGGTCGCCCATCTGGCCGACGCGTACAACATGCCGGTGTCACCGCACTTCCTGATGGAGCTGCACGCCTCGCTCGCGTGCGGGGTGCCCAACGGCCAATGGATCGAGTACATCCCGCAGCTGGAGGGCATCACCCGCTCGGGCCTCACCGTGCGCGACGGCTACGCCTACCCTTCCGCGGATCCCGGTATCGGGATCGACTGGGACTGGGACGCCGTTGCCGACCAGCAGGTACCGGAACAATGGTCCATCATCACCTGATCGCCCACCTCAGGGCGCCACGACGGACAAAGGAGAAACGACTTCGATGCGCATGGCCCGAGTCGGCCCGCCCGGCCGCGAGCGACCGGTGGTCAGCGTGGACGACGACGGCTGGCTGGATCTGTCTCCGCTGACCGCCGACATCGACGGTGGCTTTCTGGCCGGCGGTGCCGAGCAGATCTTGGCGGCGATCCGTTCGTACGTCGAAGGTGGTCAGCTGGCTGCCGTGGCGGCCCCGGTCGCGTTCGCACCGCCGATCGTGCGGCCCGGGAAGATCGTCTGCATCGGTTTGAACTACCGCGATCACGCGGCCGAGACCGGCGCGGCGCTGCCGGACGAGCCGATCGTGTTCCTCAAGACGGGGCAGACGGTTGTCGCTCCGGACGCGCAGGTCTTGATTCCGCGGAACTCGGTGAAGACCGATTGGGAGGTGGAGCTGGCGGTGGTCATCGGCCGAACGGCTCGCTACCTCGACTCACCGGACGCAGCGGCGAAGCACATCATGGGCTACGCGATCTCCAACGACGTTTCGGAACGCGAGTTCCAGCTCGAGCGCGGCGGTCAGTGGGACAAGGGAAAGAACTGCGAGACGTTCAACCCGCTGGGGCCGTGGCTGCGCACCGCCGACGAGGTCGCCGATCCGCAGCGGTTGGGGCTACGTCTGTGGGTGAACGGGGTCCTGCGCCAGGACGGCAACACCGCCGACATGATCTTCGGCGTGCATCACCTCGTGTGGTACCTCAGCCAGTTCATGGTCCTGGAGCCCGGGGACGTGATCAACACGGGAACGCCGGCGGGCGTCGCGCTCGGCCTGCCCGGTACTCCGTACCTCAGAACCGGTGACGTCGTCGAGGTCGAGATCGAGGGCCTCGGCCGGCAGCGTCAGCTCATCGGGCAGGCCTGACGTGACTGGCTGGCGGGGTCGCCGAGCGATCGTGACCGGTGGCGCCTCGGGGATCGGGCTTGCCACTGCGGAGTTCATACGCCACCGCGGCGGCTCGGTGGTCGTGCTCGATCGCGACATCAGCTCACTACCCGACGGGTTGAGCGGCGTCGTCGCGGACGTCACCGACACCCCGGCGGTGGAGCGAGCCGTCTCCGCCGCGGCTGAGCGCCTCGGCGGGTTGGACGTGCTGGTCAACAATGCCGGCGTCGGTGCTCAGGGTGACGTGGCGGCCAACTCCGAGGACGAATGGCGCGGCGTCTTCGAGGTGAACGTCCTCGGCCTGGTGCGGGTCACCCGGGCCGCCCTGCCGCACCTGCGCCGGTCGGTCCATGCGCCGGCGATCGTGAACACCTGCTCCGTGGCGGCAACGGCCGGCCTGCCGCAACGCGCCCTGTACTCCGCAAGCAAAGGTGCCGTGTTGTCACTGACCCTGGCCATGGCGGCGGACCTGCTGCCCGACGGCATCCGGGTGAACGCCGTGAACCCGGG
>JAVHVL010000606.1:0-4332 GCA_032160565.1 Pseudonocardiales bacterium
CAGCCAGGGCAGGAGCTCGGGTGTGACCTCGACATCGACACCGCCGCCGGGCGTTGCGCCGCTCAGCGGGGCCCCGCCCGTCGCGGCAGCGCCCGGCACGTCCCCGCCCAGCGCTTCCCCGCCCAGCGCTTCCTCGCCCAGCGCGGCCCGGACCCGCCGCTCCACGCGACCCCGCTCACCACGGCCGGGCCTGCCTGCACCTCGCACCGGGACCACGCTAGGAACGCCATGCAGGCGACGCAGGCGACGCCGCGGATCTGTGGATGGGGCGCCGGCCTGTGGAGGACGCCGTCACGATCGTCGGCAGGGCATGCTAGCGGCGCGGCCGGAGAGAGGCGCGGCCGGAGAGCGGTCAGCGCCGGACGACGACCGTCCCGATCACCCCGGGGCCGAGGTGCGCGCCCACCACCGGGCCGATCTCGGCGATGTCCAGCTCCCCGATCCGCGGCAACGCCGCCCGGAGCTGCCCGGCGACCTGGTCGGCGCGCGCCTGCGCGGCAAGGTGATGGACAGCCACGTCAACAACGCCGTCACCCGCCGCGTCCACGGTGAGCTGGACCAGCCGGGCGATCGCCTTGGCCGACGTCCGCACCTTCTCCAGCGGGACGATGTGCCCCTCGACCATCTGCAGGATCGGCTTGACCGACAGCGACGTCGCGAGCAGCGCCGCCGCCGTGCCGACCCGGCCGCCGCGGCGCAGGTACTCGATCGTGTCGACATAGAACAGCGTGCGGGTGCGATCAACCGTGTCCGTCGCCGCGCCCTGCACCTCGGCCGCCGATGCACCACCGCGGGCCGCCCCGGCAGCCGCGCGAACGGCGAACCCCAGCGCACCGGCCGTCGACCGCGAATCCACGACGCGGACCACGCCGTGCGGGAAGTCCTGCGCGGCGAGGGCCGCGGATTCCCAGGTACCCGACAGTGCCGCGGCCAGATGCACCGACACGATGTGGCTGGCACCCGAGTCGAGGCACCGGCGGTACGCGGCGGCGAACTCCGCAGGTGTGGGCCGCGACGTCGTGACCGCGACCCTGCCCCGCAGCGCGCCGACGACCTCGCCGGGCGAGACGTCCACGCCGTCAGTGGCGGTGCGCGAGCCGAGTGACACGCGCAGCGGAACCGTCACGATGCCCAGGAGGTCCGCGACGCCCCGGGGTAGATAGGCCGTCGAGTCGGTGACGACGGCCACCTGCTCAGCCACGCCGCCCCCTCCCCCGCGGGGTCATACGACGAAGTTGACGAGGCGGCCAGGGACCGCGACGACGCGCTTAGTCTCGCGGCCGTCCAGCGCCGCGGCGACCCGCGCGTCGCCGCGCGCCGCCTGCTCCATCGCCGCCGCATCCGAGTCGGCGGGCAGGCTCAGCACCGCACGCACCTTGCCGTTTACCTGCACCGGCACGTCGATCGTGTCGTCGATCAGGAGCGCCGGGTCGGCAACAGGGAACTCCGTCCACGCCAGTGACGTGTCGTGACCCAGCCGCGCCCAGAGCTCCTCGGCGGCGTGCGGCGCCAGCGGCGCCAGCATCAACACCAGCGGCTCGGCCAATGCGCGCGGTGCGCCACCGTGCGGGTAGGCCTGCGTGATCGCGTTGTTCAGCTCGGTGATGCGCGCGATCGAGGTGTTGAAGCGCAGCGTCTCGTAGCCCTCACGCACGGCATGAATCGCCTTGTGCAGCAGGCGATTCAGCTCGTCGGGAACCTCGTCGTCGGAGACGTGGACGGCCCCGGTCTCCTCGTCGACCACCACGCGCCAGATCCGCTGCAGCAGCCGGTACGGCCCCACGATCGCCTTTGCGTCCCACGGCCGCGATTGCTCCAGCGGACCGCTGAACATCTCGAACAGGCGGAAGGTGTCCGCACCGAACTCGGCGATGAAGTCGTCCGGCGTGACGACGTTCTTCAGGCTCTTGCCGATCTTGCCGAACTCCTGCGTGACCTCCTCGCCGTCGAAGTAGAAGCGACCGTCGCGCTCCTGCACCTCCGCCGCCTCGACGTAGAAGCCGTCCTTGTTCGTGTAGGCCGGCAGCTGCAGCATGCCCTGGTTCACCAGGCGGTGGAACGGCTCGGACGAGGTCAGGTACCCCAGGTCGAACAGCACCTTGTGCCAGAACCGGGCGTACAGCAGGTGCAGTACCGCATGCTCGACGCCGCCGACGTACAGCTCGACACCGCCGAGCGGACGGTCGGCGCTCGGCCCCATCCAGTAGTGCTCGATCTCCGGGTCGACGAACCGCTCGGTGTTCGACGGGTCCAGGTAGCGCAGCTCGTACCAGCAGGAGCCCGCCCAGTTGGGCATCGTGTTCGTCTCGCGGCGGTAGCGCTTCGGCCCGTCGCCCAGATCCAGCTCGACGGTGATCCAGTCGGTCAGGCGCCCCAGCGGCGGCTCCGGTGTCGAGTCGGCGTCCTCGGGCGGGAACGACTTCGGCGAGAAGTCGTCCGTGTCCGGCAGCTCCACCGGCAGCATCGACTCGGGCAGCGCGATCGGCAGGTCCGTCTCGTCGTACACGATCGGGAACGGCTCGCCCCAGTAGCGCTGACGGCTGAACAGCCAGTCGCGCAACCGGTACGTGGTGGCGCCCCGCCCCGCGTCATGCTCCTCCAGCCACTCGATCGTCTTCGCCTTGGCCTCGTCGACGCCCAGCCCGTCCAGCTCCAACCCGTCGGTCGAGGAGTTGATCGCCGGCCCGTCGCCGGTGAACGCCCTGCCCTCCCAGCCCTCGGGCGGGGCGACGGTGCGGATGATCGGCAGGTCGAAGACCTCGGCGAACTCCCAGTCCCGCTCGTCCTGCCCCGGCACGGCCATGATCGCCCCGGTGCCGTAGCCCATCAGGACGTAATCGGCGACGAACACCGGCAGCTTCGTACCGGTGACCGGGTTGGTGGCGAACGCGCCGGTGAAGACGCCGGTCTTGTCCTTGCCCTCGCTCTGCCGGTCGACTTCGGACTTGCCGGCGGCGAGCGCGCGGTAGGCGGCGACGGCGTCGGCCGGAGTCGCATGCCCGCCCGTCCACTTCGGGTTGCTGTCCTCGGGCCACGCGTGCGGTGTCAGCTCGTCCACCAGCGGGTGTTCCGGCGCCAACACCATGTACGTAGCGCCGAAGATCGTGTCGGGGCGCGTCGTGAAGATCTCTATCACGCCGCCCTTGACCGGGAACTCGATGTGCGCGCCGGTCGACTTGCCGATCCAGTTGCGCTGCATGGTGCGCACCTTGTCCGGCCAGTCGATGAACTCCAGGTCGCGGAGCAGCCGCTCGGCGTAGGAGGTGATGCGCAACTGCCACTGCGGCAGGGGCTTGCGGAAGACCGGGAAGTTGCCGCGCTCGCTGCGCCCGTCGGCCGTGACCTCCTCGTTGGCCAGCACGGTGCCCAGCCCAGGCGCCCAGTTGACCATCGATTCGGTGCGGTAGGCCAGCCGGTGGTTGTCGATCACCTGCCGCTTCTGCGGCTCGTCCAGCTCTGCCCACTCACTGCCTAACGGGTTGGTGCCCGGGGCGGGCGCGCGGGTACCTTCATCAAGCTCCGCGACCAGCTCCTTGATCGGACGGGCGCGATCGGCGTCGGCGTCGTACCACGCGTTGAAGATCTGGAGGAAGATCCACTGCGTCCAGCGGTAGAACTCCCGGTCCGTCGTGGCGACGGCGCGGCGCTGGTCGTGCCCCAGCCCCAGCCGGCGCAGCTGCCGCTTGAACACGTCGATGTTCGCGTAGGTGGTGGTGGCCGGGTGCTGACCGGTCTGCACCGCGAACTGCTCCGCCGGCAGCCCGAACGCGTCGAACCCCATCGTGTGCAGCACGTTCTCACCGCGCATGCGCAGGTAACGCGCGTACACATCCGTCCCGATGTAGCCGAGCGGGTGGCCGACGTGCAGGCCGGCACCGGACGGGTACGGGAACATGTCCAGCACGTAAGCGTGTGAGCGAATGGCCACGCGGTCGAAGCCCTCGGACAGCGGGCCGCTCGGGTTGGGTGCGTTGAACGTCCCCTCGCGGCCCCAGCGCTCCTGCCAGGCGGTCTCGATCGCGTCGGCCAATGCGGCGTTGTAGCGATGCGGCGGGACGTCCTCGGCCGGTGCGCCCTCGGTGGTCATGTCTGCATGCTCCTCGTCATTCGGACCCGGACAAGCGAAGAGCCCCTGCCGCCACTGGTAATCGGGCGAGATGCAGAGGCTCAGCCGCGCTGACGGCGGTGCCGGTCAGCGCGGCGGGATAAGAAGCAGTCGTCCGGGATGCACGGAACCACAGTACCGGCACAGCCACCGGACAAGGAGTTCGGTGCTCGCCCGGGGCTCGTCGTCCGTCGCCGCCAAGCCCCGGGGCACCGCGCTTGCAACTG
>JAVHVL010000269.1:0-9326 GCA_032160565.1 Pseudonocardiales bacterium
CGGTGTCGACGGCGTGCGACGCGCCGAGGTGATACTGGAGGACCACTTCGCCGCCGCCGTGATCAACAGTGGCGTCGCGGCGCGATCCGGCTTCGTCCAGTCCTTCGACGGCCTCGCCACCGCCGAACTGGACGAGTTGCGGGCCGATTTCCTGCGCAAGGCCGTGTTGGCGGGAACCGACCGGGTCTGCCGCCCGATGCTTGCTGCCGGCATGTCGAGCGACGAGCTCGCTGAGCTCACGCTCGGCGATGTGCCACCGTCGGACGACCGCGAGCGGTTGCGGTCCAGGCGCGCCGAGCTCGGTCTGCCGTCGACCGACGGCTCGGCTCTGCTCGTCGACGCCTCGTCGGGCGAAGCCGTCGGCCCGCAGGCGTTGCCGCTGCATCTGCGGCGGGCCCGGCTCACCCGGGTGAGCGTGGAGGCCAACGGCGGCGTGTGCCGAGGTCTGCTACGCGAGAGGTACGGAACTCGTTCGCACGACGACGAGGGGGCAGACCGATGAGGGCCGTGCGACTGCAGGCGTACCACCGACAGCCCGTCCTCGATGACGTACCGGAGCCGACCATCAAGGGACCGCTCGATGTCGTCGTGCAGATCGGTGGCGCGGGGGTGTGCCGGACCGACCTGCACATCATCGACGGCCAGTGGGCAGCGAAGACGAACGTCACGCTGCCCTACACCATCGGCCACGAGAACGCCGGCTGGGTGCGCGAGGTCGGATCAGCCGTGACGAACGTGGCGGTCGGCGACACCGTGATCCTGCATCCGACCCCGACCTGCGGTCTGTGCCGTGCCTGCCGGGCCGGGCAGGACATGCACTGCAGCGCAAGCACCTTCCCGGGGCTGGACAGTGACGGTGGGATGGCGCAGCTCCTGCTGACGTCTGCACGTGCCTGCGTCAAGCTCGACCCGTCGACCCGGCCGCAGGACGTCGCCGCGCTCGCCGACGCCGGCATCACGGCGTACCACGCGGTGCGCAAAGCCATCCCGCTGCTCTATCCGGGCACCACCTGCGCGCTGATCGGCGCCGGCGGCCTCGGGCACATAGGCATCCAGTGCCTCAGCGCGCTCACCGCTGCGAACGTCGTCGTCGTCGACCGCAACTCCGACGCCCTGAAGCTGGCCGCCGAGCTCGGCGCGCAGCACACCGTGCTTGCCGACGGCGGACACGTGGACGCGGTCAAGGACCTCACCGACGGCAACGGTGCCGAGGTCGTGCTCGACTTCGTTGCCGAGCAGGGCGCGGAGAACGACGGGTTCGCCATGACCCGCCCGGGTGGCTCGTACTTCGTGATCGGGTACGGGGGCACGCTGCACATCCCGACCCTCGACGTGATCTCCACCGAACGCAACATCATCGGCAACATCGTCGGCACCTACAACGAGCTGGCCGAGCTGATGGTGCTGGCGCAGGCGGGGAAGGTCACCCTGCACACCAAGACGTACCCGTTGGAGGCCGCTGAGGATGCTCTGCACGATCTCGACGCCGGCCTGGTGCGGGGGCGAGCAATTCTCGTCCCATAGTCCTTCCGTCAGGTAGTCCCGCACCCCTCGATCCCTACGCCCAGGAGGACCAGATGGCCAAGGAGCTGCGATTCGGCGAGGACGCGCGGAGCTTGCTGCTGTCGGGAGTCGATCAACTCGCCGACGCCGTGAAATCGACCTTGGGACCCAAGGGACGCAACGTGATCTTGGAGAAGATCACCGGGTCACCCGTGGTGACGAACGACGGCGTCACCATTGCGCGCGAGATCCACCTGAGCGACCAGTTCGAGAACATGGGCGCGCAACTGGTCAAGGAAGCCGCGATCAAGACGAACGACATCGTCGGCGACGGCACCACCACGGCCACCGTGCTCGCTCAGGCGATCATCCGCGAGGGCATGAAGGCGATCGCCGAGGGCGGCAACCCGGTCCTGATCAAGCGAGGCGTCGACCTCGCGGTCGCGCGACTGGTCGAACACCTGCGTAGCGTCGCCCACCCGATCAGCACCGAGGCGGACTACGCGAGAGTAGCGGCGATCTCGGCGAACGACGACGACACCGTCGGTGCGGTGCTGGCCAAGGCACTCTATGCAGTAGGCGAAAGCGGCACCGTCACGGTGGAGGAGTCCGCCGACATCGGGCTGAGCGTCGATTTCGTCGAGGGTTTCGAGTACGACAACGGCTATGTCTCGCCGTACCTGGTGACTCATCCGGCGAGTCTGGAAGCAATCCTGGACGACCCGTACATCCTGTTGTGCAGCGAGAAGATCACCAAGGTCCAGCAGCTGATGCCACTGCTCGACAAGGTCATGCGGGCGCCGCGACCGCTGGTCCTGATCGCCGAGAACATCGAGGGCTCGGCGTTGAGCATGCTGGTGCACAACCACGTCAACGGGGTGTTCCGGTGTGTCGCGACGAAGGCACCGGGCTTCGGTGACCGGCGGCTACGCAAGCTCGAGGACATCGCCACGATCACTGGCGGCGAGGTCTTCAGCAAGCACTCCGCGTTCAGCCTGGAGGGCATGAGCGTCGAGCAGCTCGGTCGAGCCAGGCAGGTCCGGGTCACCGCGGACCGTACCGCGATCATCGGTGGCGCCGGTTCCACCGAACAGGTCGAGTTCCGGATCGCGCAGTTGCGAGCCGAGCTGGACCGCGCGAAGTTCGGGATCGATGCGGACGTGCTCACCGAACGGATCGGCGCACTGTCCGGCAAGGTCGCGGTCATCAAGGTGGGCGCGCCGACCAACGCCGAGCTCACCGAGCTGCAGCACCGGGTCGAGGATGCGCTGTCGGCAACTCGAGCAGCGATGGCCGAGGGCATCGTCGCCGGGGGCGGGGCGGCCCTCATGCACGCCGCGTCGGCGCTTGATGAACTGCATGTCGAGAAGGACTACGCGGTCGGGGTGGACATTGTGCGCCTCGCCCTCACCGAACCCACTTCTCTGATCGCCACCAACGCCGGGTACCTCGGCCAGGAGGTCGTGGCCGGAGTCGCGAAGCTGGGTGTCGACGACGGTTTCGACGCCCTCGAAGGCCGCTACGGCAACATGATCGAGATGGGCATCATCGACCCGCTGCGGGTATGTCGGTCCGCCTTGCAGAACGGCGCGTCGGTTGCCGGACTTTTGCTCACCACCAACACGCTGGTGGCCGAGCAGCAGACGCCCTGGGGCGGCAGCCGGGCACTGATGACCGAGTTCGGACAGCTCGACGAGGGTCTCCACCAACCCTCGCCGGACTCGAGCACACCGCAGTCGCTGGGTCTCGGACCGTCGGTCGGGTGAGCGTCGGTGAGCTCCCCGGTACCGGATGAGCTCAGTGCGCTGGCCATACTGCGCGCCCGCGGCCGGGTTCGCGGCGTGGTCGTGCTGCTCGGTCCCGCATTCGTCGCGGCTGTCGCCTACATAGACCCCGGCAACTTCGCCACGAACATCTCCGCGGGCGCGCGGTTCGGCTATGCCCTGGTGTGGGTCGTCGTTCTCGCCAATTTGATGGCCATGCTCGTGCAGTACCAATCCGCGAAGGTGGGCGTCGCCACCGGCAGTGACCTTCCGGAGCTGTGCCGTGAACATTTCCCGCGGGGGGTGTCGCGCGGATTGTGGGTGCAGGCCGAGCTCATCGCGATGGCCACCGACCTCGCGGAGTTCGTCGGCGCCGCGGTAGGGCTGTACCTACTCTTCCGCGTGCCGCTCTTTCCGGCCGGCGTAATCACGGCCATCGTCGCGTTCGTGATCCTCGCCCTCGAGCAGCGCGGGTACCGGCGTTTCGAGCTCGCGATCGCGGGCTTGCTCGGCGTCGTCCTGCTCGGCTTCGCCTACGACCTCGTCGTGGTGGGCGCGGATCCGGCAGGCATCGCCGGCGGACTGGCACCTCACTTCGCCGGCTCCGACAGCGTCCTGCTCGCCGCGGGAATCGTCGGTGCGACGGTCATGCCGCACGTCGTCTACCTGCACTCGGCCCTGACGAAGCACCGGGTGGCCTGCCGCGACGACACCGAACGCCGCGAGTTACTGCGCTTCCAACGGCTCGACGTTCTGGTTGCGCTCAGCGTCGCCGGCCTGATCAACCTGACCATGATGGTCGTTGCCGCATCGCTGTTCCATGGCACCGGGAGCACCGGTGTCGACTCGATCGAGGCCGCACATGCCGGCCTGGCTCGGCTGGCCGGTGGCGGCGCCGCGCTCGCATTCGCGGTAGCTCTGCTCGCCTCGGGTCTGTCGTCCTCCAGCGTGGGCACCTACGCGGGCCAGGTGGTCATGCAGGGTTTCATCCGGCGCCGGATACCCCTGTTCCTTCGGCGCGGGCTCACGATGCTGCCTGCGCTGGTCGTGCTCGGGCTCGGCCTGCCCACGACCGACAGCCTGGTCGTATCCCAGGTCCTGCTGTCCTTCGGGATCCCGTTCGCGCTGGTGCCATTGGCGATGGTCACGCGGCGCGCGGACATCATGGGACCGCTGGTAAACAGGCAGATCACGACCGCGGCGATGTTCTGCATCGCTTCGGTCATCTCGCTGCTGAACGTCTTCCTGCTCTACGAGACCTTCTTCCGGTGACGGTCAACGCGCTCACGGTCACAAGACGGGGAGGCGACGTTCATTTGAGGATGTTCACGGCGCGGGCGATGACGAGAGCGGTCGTGGACAGCGCGACCGCACTCTGCACAGCCATGAGCAGCTTCGCCCACCGGGTGAGCGGCATGGTGTCCGTCGGCGAGAACGCGACGGCGTTAGTGAAGCTGACATACAGGTAGTCACCGAACTGGGGTTCCCAGTCTCTGCGCGCAAGGTGGTGTTGCGTCATCTGCGGGAACAGAAAATCGGGGTAGGGACTATCCGCGGCAGCGCGGGCGAACGGACCGCCCCGGTCGAACTCCCAATACCAGATAGCGAACGCGATGACGTTGGTGAGATAGATCGCGGCGGCGGAGGCGAGCAGCGGTCCGGCTTGATCACCGGCCGTCCCGCCGATCAGCTTGCTGTCCAGCAGCCCGGCACTGACACCGTTATCGACCGAGATCAGTGCGACGAGCAAAAGGCTCAGGTAGCGAGCCGCGGGCGAGCGGCGAGTGAGCCGTATCGGGTTGAAAACCGTCAGCGTTGCGAGCAGGACAAGCTCCAAGCCCGGGAGAAGCCACTGCGGGCGCAGAAACGTGAAGCGTTGCGGCAGGAGCAGCTGGAACAGGGTCGCGGCCAGGATCGCGAGCGCAACAGGGACTCGGTTCTCGCCGGCCGTCGGCCGCAGCCACGCCGGGACGAACTCCTGCTCCAGCCGCGCGAGCGGAGATGCTGCACGGTCATGCGGATCGTCGTCGCCTGCCGCGCTGGCGTCAGGGCCGTGGTCGCTCACCGCGATAGTTTGTCACCGTGGTGCATTCGGACGTCCAGGGGCGCGAGGCACACTGAAGCCATGGATGACGACGGTGGGGTTGTTCGTGGGCGGGTCTGGCGCGACGGGAAGGTCGTCGACGAGGACTTCGACTTCGAACGGATTTCCGATCACCTGGAAGACCCTGACACGCTGACCTGGGTCGACATCTGCGACCCCGATCACCGCATCCTGCAGGAGCTTGCCGGTGAACTGGTGCTGGAGCCGCTCGCTGTCGAGGATGCGATCGCGCACTCCGAGCGCGCCAAGGCGACCCGGTACGCCTCGCACACCTTCATCACGGTGTATGCCGTCCAACTACATACAGACGCCGGTGTCTCCGGTCCCGAGGGCCGGCTGTCGGTGCGCAAAGTTTCGGCGTTCGTCTTCCCCCGCGGCTTGATCACCGTGCGCTCCAGCCCCGACTTCGACATCGAGGAGGTCGTTCGTCGCTGGGACGACAACGCCGACCTGCTCAAGTACGGCGTCGGCGCATTGGTGCACGGCCTGCTCGACACCATCGTCGACGGACATTTCGAAGCCGTACAGATCCTGGACGACGCGATGGAGGGCCTCGAGGACGGCCTGTTCGACGAACGCGCATTGAGCGCCGAGGTGCAACGCGCGACGTACCAGGTCCGCAAAGATCTCGTCGAACTGCGCCGTGTCGTTCTGCCGATGCGTGAGGTCATCAACGCCGTCCTGCGCCACCGCAAGGACTTCAACTCCCCCAGCGAACTCGACCCCTGGTACGACGACCTCTACGACCACGTCCTGCGCGCGTCGGAGTGGACCGAGTCGCTGCGCGACATGGTCACCACCATCTTCGCAACGAATCTCTCTCTGCAGGACGCCCGTCTCAACAACGTGATGAAGAAGCTGACCGGGTGGGCGGCGATCATCGCCGTCCCCACCGCCGTGACCGGCTACTTCGGTCAGAACGTCCCCTACCCGGGCTTCGCCAAGACGTGGGGTTACCTGCTCAGCGTCGCGGTGATCCTCGGCATCGGCCTCAGCCTGTTCGTGGTCTTCAAACGCAAGAAGTGGATCTAGGCGACCCGGCGTCTGCCGACGATGTTCAGCGACGCGTCCAGCAAGTCACCGTCTCAGCGGATCGCGGTGCCGAACAGATGCCCGACGCCGAAGGTAAATGCCAGACCTATCGCGCCGCCGATCACGACTCGGAGCACCGCACGCCGTGGGCTGCTTGCACCGATCCGGGCGCTGATGGCGCCCGCGACACCAAGGGCGGCCAGCACACCGACAAAGGTCACGGCTACCCGCCAGCCTGGCGGGGGCAGCAGGATCGCCAGCATCGGAAGTATCGCGCCGAGAGTGAACGACAGCGCCGATGCTGATGCCGCCTGAACTGGATTGGCGAAGTCGTCGGGGTCCAGGTTCAGCTCCGCCGAAAGGTGGGCGGCAAGGGCGTCGTGCTCAGTTAGTTCCACAGCTACCTGGTGGGCGGTCGACTCCGATAGGCCTTGGCCTCGGTACAGCGCAACGAGTTCGGCAAGCTCGGCATCTGGATCTTCGGCAAGCTCACGCTGTTCCTGGGCCAGTTGCGCCGCTTCGCTGTCGCGCTGGCTGCTGACCGAGACGTATTCGCCCAAAGCCATCGACACCGCCCCGGCGACGAGCCCGGCCAACCCCGCGGTGAAGATCGGACCCCGGTTCGTCGTGGCACCCGCGACACCCAGCACAATGCCGGCTACCGACACGATTCCATCGTTGGCGCCCAGCACCCCCGCCCGCAGCCAGTTCAGCCGCCCAGCCGTACCGGCGGAGTGCGGCTCGCCCGGGTGAACAGCATCCGCACTCACCGCGACGTCGGGATCGGCGTCGGGATGCTGGGCGGGACGGTGCGGGTCGATGAGATCCATACCCACCTAAACCAAGGAACACCCTCACCTAAATCCACGGACTGATGAATGCGACGACTTCCATAGCCACCACTGAACCAAGGAACAGCCCACGCCTAGGTTCAGGAACTGATGAATACATCGAAACATGTATTGTCTGGGAGGTGACGCAGACCCTTACCCACGGCGAGGTGCTGGCCCGCTTCGGCCACGCCCTCTCAGACCCCACCCGCACCCAGGTCCTGCTCGCCCTCAACGAAGGCCCCGCCTACCCGGCCGACCTCGCCGACCTGCTCGGCGCGTCACGGCAGGCGCTGTCGAATCATCTGGCGTGCCTGCGCGGCTGCGGACTCGTCGTCGCCGTCCCGGAAGGGCGCCGGATGCGCTACGAACTAGCCGACCCGCGCCTGTCGTACGCCCTCACCGATCTGCTGGGCGTCGTCCTGGCCATCGACCCAGCGGCCTGCCCGGCCAGCGACGCCGAGGACTGCTGCTGATGAGCACACTGCAGATCAGCACACCGACCCCACGCGCCGTCCTGACCCGCCGAATCCGGCTGCTGGTCGCCGCGACCATCACCTACAACGTCATCGAGGCGGTCGTCGCGATCACCGCCGGCACCCTCGCCTCCTCCACCGCCCTGATCGGATTCGGCATCGACTCGGTCATCGAGGTGTCCTCGGCCGCCGCGCTCGCCTGGCAGTTCTCAGCCCGCGACCCCGCTCGGCGCGAAGCGCGGGAACACACCGCCCTGCGGGTCACCGCGATCTCGTTCTTCGCCCTCGCCGCCTACCTCGTCATCCAATCCCTCAGGGCGCTGACCGGCACGGCCGAGGCACAGCATTCGGCGATCGGCATAGCCCTGGCTGCCGTGTCCCTGCTGGTCATGCCGGTCCTGTCCGCCACGCAGCGCCACGCCGGACGCCGACTCGGTTCCGCGTCCGCGGTCGCGGACTCCAAACAGACCCTGCTCTGCACGTACCTGTCCGCGGTCCTGCTCGTGGGGCTGCTCGCCAACGCGCTGCTCGGCTGGTCCTGGGCCGATCCAGCCGCCGGACTCGTGATCGCCGCCATCGCGCTCAGAGAAGGCGTCAACGCCTGGCACGGTGACGCCTGCTGCGCCATCCCCGACCTCACCCGAACAACCGACAACGACCCACACAACTGCGACTGCCGCTAACACCTCACCAGTCGGGCGGCCCGGCCCAGCCTCTCGCACAGTCCACTTGGTAGCACAAGTGCTATAATGGTGTGGTGACAACTACCGGGCTCCGCGAACTCCGCCAGCAGGCCAGCGACCTCGTACGCCAGGCCGAGGCCGGCGAGACGATCATCGTGACCGTCAATGGCCGACAAGTCGCGCAGCTCGGCCCGGTTCGCCGCCACCAGTGGCGGCACGCCACCGAGATCGGCGCGATCTTCGCCGGGCCGACCGATGCCGACTGGGTAGCGGACCGCGACCTGATCGACAACACCATCACCGACCCGTTCACCCGGTGAGAGTCCTTCTCGACACCAGCGTCCTGCTCGGAGCAGAGCCCGACCTCGGCGAGGCCGATGTCGCGATCAGCGCCATCTCGCTGGCCGAACTGCACTTCGGCGTCCTCGTCGCTCGCACAGGAGAAGTACGCGCGGAGCGACTGCGCCGGCTCGGCCTCATCGAAAAGACCTTCGACGCGCTACCGGTCGACGACGCCGTCGCGCGCGAGTACGGCCGGCTCGCTGCTGCCGTCGTCCAGGCCGGCAGACAACCCCGGGCACGTGTCGCGGATCTACTCATCGCCGCCACCGCCCGAACCAACGCCGCCGAACTATGGACCCGAAACGGTGACGACCTCATCGGCCTGGAATCGCTTATCACGATCCGCTCCATCACCGCGTAACTCCGCAGAGTGGGCCGACATCTCTCAAACGGGTTGCGCGGCTAGCGATGGCCGTGTCGCGACGGCATGATCGCGTCCCTCGAAGAAGGTGTGCAGGACGACGGTGGTGCGGGACGTGACGTTGGCGCGACGTCGAATGTCTTGGAGCAGTTCCTCGAGCGCGTGAGGTGAGGTCACGCGAACGAAGACAACGAAGCCGTCATCGCCGGCAACCGAATGACAGGACTCGACC
>JAVHVL010000015.1:0-4328 GCA_032160565.1 Pseudonocardiales bacterium
GTCACCACGTTCGCCGACTGTGACCCGCGGATGATGTCGCCGGCGCTGAACCCCAGCCGCCGCGCGAACCACTCCGAGCGGTCTCCGGCGACGTACGCGCAGTCGTAGAGCGGATCGATGTAGAACCGATGGGCGGCGCGGCCGAGCCACTGCTTCGGCGTCGCGCGCCACACGTTGCTGGTGAACAGGATGCGCAGCGCGCGCCCGCGCTGGGCCGCCATCGCCTTGCGGTAGCCGTCACCGACCCAGGACGACATGACCATCGCGTCGGGCGCGAAGGAGTCCACGAGCCGGGTCAGGGTCGCCGCGTCCGGCATCTGCTTCCAGACCAGCGTCTGCGCGTAGTCGCCGAACTCAGCCCCGCCGTCGAAGTGCATGTCCTGCATGGACTCCGGGAAGACGAGCAGCAGTTCGTCGCCGAGTTCGGTGAGCTTCCGGTAGCACGCGTCTTGATTGGCCGTGACTCCGAAGAGGAGGAAAGCTATCCGCACGTGGTCGATTCTCCCGTCGGCGTCCACCAGCCTGTGCATCGTCCACTGCCTTTGTTCGCCGCGCAAACCGGCTAGCCACGTGGCATCATGTGCCGGTGCTAGGAGGCGGGCGTGGCTGTCACGATCATCGTTGAGCCCAACCCCGGCGGCCACCGGTTCCAGTACGTGCGGCATGTCGCCTCGCTCGCGGCGAAGAGCACCGACGTCGTCCTGCTGACCTCGCGCGGCGCCGAGGCGAGCGCGGAGTACGACACGTTCCTGCGCGGGCTGCCGATCGAGGTGCACGAGGTCTTCGACGAGCCGCTGCCGGCCACGGCCGCGATCGCCGCCAAGGTCGCTGACCTCTGCCGCGGCGAGGCTGCGCCCACGGTTGTGGTGATGGACGGCGACCAGCTCGTCAAGCGCTGGTGGCTCGAGGCGCCGCGCGCGTTCCGCGGCCTGCCGAGCCGGCCGGAGGTCATCCTGCTGCTGACTCGGCTGCCTGCGCGGCTGACCTTCGCCGATCGCATCGGCTGGCTGCACAAGCTCTCCAAGACCGCGCTGTCACTGCTCGCGTTCGCCACACGCTCCGCCCATCGCGTGCTGTACATCGCCGGCCGCGATGACCTGGCGACGGGGTTCCTGCTGCGCCGGGTGCGCGACCCCGCGATCTGCTCAGCGCACGCACGTGATCGCGACGCGCTGCGCCGCCGGCTGGATCTGCCGTCCGATCGGCGCCTCGTCGGGATCCTGGGCGGCATAAACGGCCGCAAGAACTACCCGCTCGTCGCGGCAGCGGTCTGTCGCACGGCGACGGACGTCGACCTGCTGCTCGCCGGCTCGCCGACCCCGGATGTCCAGGCGTGGCTGGACGATCTCCCGGCGGGGCAACGCGAACGAGTGATCGTGCGCACCGGCTTCCTTTCCGACAACGACCTCGACGGCTACGTCGCCGCATGCGACGTCGTCGCGATCGCCCACGAGAACAACGCGCCGAGCGGCATCATGGGCAAGGCGGTCGCGGCGGGCGTGCCGGTGCTGACCGCGGGATCCACGGTGCGTGCGCACGAATGCGCCGCGCTCGGGGCCGGCGTGCACACGGCGATGACCGAGGACGGCCTGGCCGGCGGGATCCGGCAGCTGCTCGGCGGCGACGTAGCGCGGGCGCGGCGCCGTGGCCGGATGAGCCTGCCCACCGCGGAGGAGTTCGCCGAAGTGATCCTGACCGGCGCGCCCACCAAGCAGGCAGCGCCGTCCTAGACCGGCGCCGCGATCTCGGCCGCTGCCGGGGCGTCGGCGGCGGCCTGCCGCTTGGCCGTTGCGCACATCAGCGCCACCACGAGCGCTCCCGGCACGTAGTAGAAACGGTCGGTGAGGTCGGCCTCGACGTAGTTCAGGGCTGCCGCGGTGATCAGCGAAACGAGCAGCGCGGCAGCGAGATAGTGCTGCGGCATCAGCTTGTACGAGGCGTACATCGCCCCGAGCATGTACACCGTCAGCGCGACGAGGAGCAGCAGCCCGCCCGAGGCCAGCTCCTGGATGTACACATTCGACGCTTCGGTGGCGACCTGGAAGCCGATGCCGTCGATCGGCGAGTGATGGAAGTCGCGCCAGCCCTGGTCGCCGACGAGCGCGCGCACGAAGTTGCTGGCCGATCCACTCGTATCCGAGCCGCCGAGGCGCGTGGTGCGCAGGATCGACTGCGCGAGCGACGGGACGAGTGCGATCACGCTGACGCTGAGCGCGCCGGCGCCGAGCAGGAACGGCAGGACGTACGGCCGGGCGCGCGGCAGCACGAACACGCTCACGATCGTGGCGAAGACAAGGCACACCACGCCGCCGCGCGAGCCGCTGGCATAGATACCCACTGCGTTGCCGAGCAGGACTCCGAAGCCGAGCCACTTGATGCGCCGCTCCGGCGAGAAGAGGAGCCAGAGCGCCACCGGAATGGCCAGTGCGCAGCCCGCCGCCAGGAAGTTCGGATGCCCGGAGAAGCCGGGCTGGCGGCCGCCGCTGACCGCGGGGAACCGGGTGAGCAGGTGGCCGATCCCCGCGCCGGCAACCCGGTCGAGGAACGCAACCAGCCCCGACAGTCCGGCGCCCGCCGAGTACGTGGCAGCCAGCCAACCGACCGTCCGCGGATTGCGCATGGCGGGGAAGCCGAACGCCAGCGGGATCGCGACCACGCCGACCAGGAACTTGAACGCCGCGCCCATGTTGGACAGCAGACCGTGGTAGTTCGGCGTCACGGGCTGGCCGCCGGCGTTCACCACGATCCGCTCCGCGAGGTAGTGCGGGTCGGTCGGCACCACCTCGTGCAGGATCGCCACGAGGAGGACCATGAACGCCAGCTGCTTCACCCACCACGGCAGCTTCGGGAACGTGCCCCCGGCGCCCGCGGCCACGAAGGCCATCAGCGCCACGATTATCAGCCCGTCACCCGGGCGAACCCCGGCCACCAGCCAGCCGTTCCAGGGCAAGGTGAACGCCGCGCCGTAGGCGGCGGCCAGCCCCACGCGGTACATGTCGAGGTTCGCCAGCAGCAGGGCGGCGATCAGGGCGAGGAAGATCGCGATGACGATCTTGACGGTCACGCCGGAGTGGATCGCGAACGCCTCGAGCCCGAGGAGCAGCACCGCGGTCACGAACAGCCCGATGGCACCTCGCGACCGGTCGCGCATGGGACCCCCAGGACGTATCGGCTGCTCGGACGGCGCAGGCAGATTCTACGGAAAGCAGCGGCGCGCGCATCTCGGGTCACCGCCTCGTAGATACTGAGACGGTGACATTCCGCGTCCTCTACGTCTGCACCGGCAACATCTGCCGATCGCCGATGGCCGAGCGGCTCTTCCGCGCGTGGATGGAGCCCGGCACCGACGTGGAGGTGGAGAGCGCGGGGATGGCGGCGCTCGTCGGGCACGGCATCGACCACTCGACCGCCGCCGCCCTCGGCCAGCTGGGCGTCGACCCGAACGGCCACCGGGCGCGCCAGTTCAAGGACTACATGGCCGTCGACGCCGACCTGGTACTCACCGCCGCCCGGGAACACCGCGACGAGATCCTGCTGCGCGTGCCGTCGGCGTTCAAGCGGATCTTCACGATGCGCGAGTTCGCCCGCATCATCGTCGACGTGCCCGTCGAGGACCCCTACGACATGATCGGTGCGGCCGCCGCCCGCCGCGGCGTGACCAGGCGCCCCAAGCGCGCCGGCGACGACGATCTCGAGGACCCGTTCCGCGGCCCGGTCGGCCAGGCCCAGCGTGTCGCCGCCATCGTCACCGACACGATCCGGCAGACGCTCGACGGGCTCGGGCTCAACGGCCCGCGCGAGCGCTTCCCCCGTCCTGCTGGGGAGCGCCCGCTGCCGTTCGCGCGTTGAGCTGGCGATACCAGTCGTAGGTGCTCGCCAGCCCGTCCGCGAGTGCGATCTGCGCCTTCCAGCCGAGGGCGTTGATCTTCGAGACGTCCAGCAGCTTCTGGGGCGTGCCGTCAGGCTTGGACGGGTCGTGCTCGATGCGTCCGTCGAAGCCGACGACCCGCGCGACCAGCGCCGCGAGCTCGCCGATCGTCACGTCGATGCCGGTTCCGACGTTGATCGGCTCGGGTTCGTCGTAGTTCTCCAGGAGGAACAGGCAGGCCCGCGCCAGGTCGTCGACGTGCATGAACTCCCGGCGCGGCCTGCCGGTGCCCCAGATGCTGACGCTGCCAGCGCCCGTCGCACGCGCGTCGTCGAAGCGACGGATCAGCGCGGGCAGCACGTGCGAGTTCGTCAGGTCGAAGTTGTCGTTGGGGCCGTAGAGGTTCGTCGGCATGGCGGAGATGTACGGCAGCCCGTACTCCCGCCGCAGTGCCTGCACG
>JAVHVL010000071.1:0-4006 GCA_032160565.1 Pseudonocardiales bacterium
GCAAGTCCTCGAGCGTCATGTACTTCACCTCGACGCAGTTCGCCAACTCGCTCGGGCCAGAGACGGTCAGCTTCGTGCGCAGCCACCCGGACGTGACCTACGTCTACTCGGCCTTCGACCCGCCGGCGGCCGCACAGGTCCAGGCGCTGCAGACAGCGGGGCTGGGGCACAACGTCAAGATCGTCAGCGCCCTGGGCAACGCGCAGAACCTGCAGTTCATCAAGAGCGGGCAGGTCGAGGCGGCGGACGCGGCCTACGACAACACGTACATGGGCTTCGCCATCGTCGACCAGTCGATCCGCCTGCTGGACAAGCAGCCGCTCATCGAGCCGCTCGGCGAAGGGCTGCCGTTCCAGGTGCTCGACAAGACCAACCTGCCCAGCAATCTCAACAGCTGGACGGCTCCCTACGACTACCAGAGCAAGTTCATCGCTCTCTGGAAGTGACGACAGCAGATGACCTCCACCGAAACCGCCATCAGTCCGGTGCTCACGCTGGACCGCGTCACCAAGATCTTCGGTGACCTGGTCGCGCTGAGCGACGTGCACCTGGATCTCGTCCCGGGCCAGATCCACGCGCTGCTCGGCGCGAACGGAAGCGGCAAGTCGACGCTCGTGAAGATCATGAGCGGCGTCTACCAGGCCGACGGCGGATCGATGGTGTTCGACGGCACCCGGCTGGCGAGCTTCGGCTCGCCGGCCGAGGCCGCGGCCCGGGGCGTGCGCGTCGTGCACCAGGAGGCGCCACTCATCGACAGCGTGAGCGTGACCGAGGCGGTCGCCTTCTTCCGCGGCTTCGGTACGGCCGCGCTCGGCCCGATCGCCTGGCGGCGGCTGCGCCGCCGGGTCCAGGATCTGCTCGACCGGATGGACGTGCCGGTCCGTGCCACCGCGCAATGCGGCACGGTCGGACCTGCCGACCGGGCCGGGCTCGCCCTGGCAATCGTGGCTGGGGATCTCTTCGACGAGCGGGTAGGGCCGCCGCCGGTGCGGCTGCTCATCGTCGACGAGGTGACGGCCGCGATCCAGGAATCCGAGACCGGCCGGCACCTCGACCGGCTGCGCGCCATCGCCGACATGGGGGTCGCGGTCGTGATGGTGACGCACCGCCTCGGCGAGCTGCGCGTGGCAGACGACGTGACCGTGCTGCGCGCCGGGCGAGTGGTGTACCGCGAAGCCGGCGGGCCGCGGCGCCCGGTGAACGAGCTCGTCGCCGAGATGGTCGGCGGAGCTGGCGACGTGACAGCCGGGGCGCCGCTCGAAGCGCGACGTTTCCCCGGTGGCCGCGGGGACGGGCTGGACCGGCTCTGGAGCGTGGCACCGGCACAGCGCCAGCCCGAGGATCGCGACCGGCGCGTGCCGCCGCCAGCAACGGCCATCTCGGTGAACGGCCTGGGCGGGGGTGAGCTCCGCGACTTCTCCTTCGAGGCTCGTCCGGGCGAGATCGTCGGATTCGCCGGGCTGCGCGGCAGCGGCGTGGAGGAGCTGCCCCGGATGCTCTCCGGCGATCTGCGCTGGAGCGCCGGTCGCGTCGACGTCGGCGGCACCGAGTTCACCAGACCGCCCCATCCGCGAGACCTGATCCACGCCGGCGTCACCGCCCTCCCAGCCGACCGGCTGCGCGCCGGCGGCGTGCCGTCGATGACGGTTCAGGAGAACGTCGTGCTGCCGGCGTTGAGCCGCTACTGGCACCGCGCCGGGCTCCGCGACCGCGTGGTGGACAGCGTCATCAAAGCCTTCGACGTGCGGCCGCCGACGCCGGACGCGATGTTCGGCCGCCTCTCCGGAGGAAACCAGCAGAAGGTGCTGCTCGGGAAGTGGCTGCTGCTGCGGCCATCCGTGCTGGTGCTCGGTGACCCGACCTACGGCGTGGACCCAGCCGCCCGCGAGGCCATCTTCGAAGCGGTGCAGGACGCGGCGGAGCGCGGCGTGTGCGTGCTGTTCTTCTCCACCGAGCCCGAGCAACTCATCCGGGTGTGCAGCCGCGTGCTGGTCCTGCGCAATGGCGGGCTCGCAGCGGAGCTCACCGGATCCGACCTGTCCTTGGAGAACGTCGTGGAGTGGAGCGAGCAATGAGCGTCCGAGAATCTGATGTGGCCCCCGCCGTGCCGAAGCGCGAGCCGGCCGATCCGGCCCGGCCGTCGGCGGCGCGTGCCGTGCTGGGGCGCAGTCGCAGCTTCGGCTCGGTCGCGATCCTCGCGCTGCTGATCGTCATCTTCTCCACCACGGCCAGCTCGTTCCTGACGCTGCACAACGTGCAGAACGTGCTGATCCAGCAGGCGATCATCGCGATGATGACCTTCGGCGTCATGTTCCCGCTGATCGTCGGGGAGTTCGACCTCTCCGTCGGCTACATGATCGGCTTCCTGGCCGTCCTGGGCGCCTACCTGTCCGGGCACCACTACGGGGCCGGCGCGGTCATCCCGATCATGATCGTGGCCGGCGCGCTCATCGGCCTGGTCAACGGGTTCCTCACGGTGCGCGTCGGCATCAGCTCGTTCATCGCGACGCTGGGCGTGGGGATCGTGCTGCAAGGGTTCAGCCAAGGGACCAGCGGGGGAAAGGTCCTCTTCGCGAACATCCCGAACCTCGTCACGCAGATCGGCAATGGATACGCCGGAACGCTCGCGATCGCGGTCTGGATCGCGCTGGCCGTCGCCGTGATCCTCTTCTACATCCTCGAGCAGACGCCGCTCGGGCGGTCCTGGTACGCGGTGGGTGGATCGGAGCGGGTGGCGTTCCTCGCCGGGCTGCGCACCGGGCGGCTCAAGATCGCCGCCTTCACGTTGAGCGGGCTGTTCGTCGGCATCGGCGCGGTGATCGCCCTCGGCCAGAGCGGCGGGGCGAACCCCGGGTACGGCCCGGACCTGCTCCTGCCCGCGTACGCCGCGGCCTTCCTCGGCGTCACGACCTACCGCGCCGGCCGGTACAACGTGGTCGGTTCGGTCGTCGGGATCCTCCTGCTCGCAGTGGGCTTCAACGGGCTGAGCCTGCTCGGCGTCCCGTTCTGGGTGCAGCCGATCTTCAACGGCGGCGTGCTGCTGCTCGCGGTGATCGTGGCGCGGGCAGAGGCGCGGAAGGTCAAGGTCGGCGCGTAGTGCGTTCCGTCGACGCCGCCCTGCCCTGCCCGGTGCTGCCCTGCCCGGTGCTGTCATGACGACGCAGTCGATCGACCCGGTCACCGCCGAGCCGTTCGGACCGGTGCTCCCAGACACCGCGCCCGCCGAGCTGGACCGGCTGCTGGCCGCCGCCGCCAAGCTGGGCGAGCTGCCGGTCGAACCGCGCGTGCGGTTGCTGCGCGCGGTCGCCGACCGGCTGGACGCCGAGGTGGAATCGCTGGTGAGGCTTGCGGCCGCTGAGAGCGCCCTCTCCCCCGCCGTGCTGACCGCGGAGCTGGCGCGGACCACGTTCCAGCTGCGGCAGTTCGCCGATCGGGCCGCGGCAGGCAGCTACCTCGGTGTGCGCGTCGACCGCGCATCCGCGGCGCCGCTGCCGGCCGGGCACCCTGATCTGCGCAGGATGCTCGTGCCGATCGGGCCGGTGGCGATCTTCGGCGCGAGCAACTTCCCGTTCGCGTTCGGCGTCGCCGGCGGTGACACGGCTGCTGCCCTCGCGGCCGGCTGCCCGGTGCTGGTGAAGGCGCACCCCGCACACCCGCAGCTCAGTGCGGCGCTCGCCGAGCTGATATCTCAGGAGGCCGCGGCGTGCGAGCTGCCCCGCGGCAGCTTCGCACTCGTGCGCGGCATGGCCCCGGCCCGCAGCCTCGTCATCGATCACCGGACCCGGGCAGGTGCCTTCACCGGCTCGGCGGCCGGGGGCCGGGCGCTGTTCGACCTGGCCGTCTCGCGGCCGGATCCGATCCCGTTCTTCGCCGAGCTCGGCAGCGTCAACCCGGTGTTCGTCACGCCGGCCGGCGCCGCGGACCCCGACGCGCTGGCGCGCGGATGGGTCGACTCCCTACTGGTACGCGCCGGGCAGATGTGCACCAATCCGGGTCTGCTCGTGGT
>JAVHVL010000286.1:0-5092 GCA_032160565.1 Pseudonocardiales bacterium
ATTTTGGCCGCGAAGCCATTTCACAATCTTCGTACTCGCCGAGCCGCGATCTGCGTCGACCGGACGCGATGCACCACTCCGCCGTGCCGCACCTTGCCGCCTCACCCATGGAGGACTCGCCACGATGCTCATTGACACGCACCTCGAGCAGCCCCGCACACCGGCACGCAGCCAGCGCCCACGTTATGCCAGGCGCCTGGTCGCCGCTGGTGTCGCCGTCGCGGCGATCGCCAGCCTGGCCTCCTGCAGTTCGTCCAAGACCGGTACCAACTCGGGCGGTGGCTCAGGCCCCATATCTGGGGGCAGCAATTCGAGCGCCGCAGCCGCGAGCGTCACCATCGACGGGCAGACCATCACTGCCGATCCCGCCCTGATCGCCGAGTTGCCCGCATCGGTCAAGTCGAAGGGTGCGCTCACCGACATCACCTACAACAACGCGCCGCCGGACGAGTCCGTCGTCGACGGCAAGCTCGTCGGCTGGGAAGTCGACCTCGGCGCCGCAGTCGCGGCCGTCCTGGGGCTGAAGTGGCAGCCCACCGCGTCAGGCGCGTTCGACAGCTTCATCCCGGGTCTGCAGAACGGCCGCTACAACGTGTCGTTCACGTCGTTCATCCAGACGGCCGAGCGGCTCAAGCAGATCGACATCGTCACCTACTACAACGTCGGCACCGGCTTCGCGGTGAAGACGGGCAGTTCGTTGAAGATCAACGCCCCGACCGACCTATGCAACCACACGGTCGCGGTGATCGAGGGATCGGCGTTCATCCAGCAGCTACAGGGCATCAATTGCTCGGGGGCCGGCAAGCCCGCAGTGAAGGTGCAGTCCTTCCCGTCCGACTCCGCGGCCGAGCTCGCCGTCAGCAGCGGCCGCGCCGAGGTCTACTCCTCATCGGAGGACCAGCTCTCGTGGCTGATCGACCAGACGGCGCACCAGTTCGAGCTTCAGCCGCTGGACTACATGCCCGTTCCCGAGGGCGCCGGCGTCACGAAGGGCCTGGGCCTTTCCAAGCCGGTCGCCGACGCGATGGACAAGCTCATCCAGAGCGGCGCCTACCAGGCCATCATGAAGAAGTGGTCGATCACCGAAGGCCTTGTCACCAAGGCGACCGTATACACGGACAGCGGCTCCTAGGACACGTATGACTGCGCTCGATAAGCCAGCCGGTCCGCCGAGCCTCGACACGGAGTTCACCGAACGCCGCCCGGCGGGTACCTGGGGCACGTATGCCCGGGTATCCGCCCGCTGGCTGGTCCGGCTCGTAGTCGTCGTACTGCTCGCCATGCTCGTCCACCTGCTCGTCACGTCAAAGACGATCGAGTGGCACGTCGTCGGGCACTACTTCACCGCGCACTCGATCCTGCTCGGCGTTGTCCGGACCCTCGAGCTGACCGCCATCGGAATGGCGATCGGGATCGCGCTCGGCGTCGCGCTGGCGCTGATGCGGCTGTCGACGAGCGTCCTGCTCAACGCGGCGGCCTCGCTGTTCCTGTGGTTCTTCCGGGGCACACCCCTGCTCGTGCAGATCCTGTTCTGGTTCAACCTCGCGTCGTTCATCAAACGGATCTCGATCGGCATCCCCTTCGGTCCCACGTTCGTGTCGTGGGACACCAACTCGCTGATCACGCCGTTCGTCGCGGCGGTGCTCGCACTCGGTCTCAACCAGGGCGCCTACATGTGCGAGATCGTGCGCGCCGGGATCCTGTCGGTCGACCAGGGCCAGCTCGAGGCGTCGCTGACGCTCGGCATGACGCGCAGCCGGGCGATGCGTCGGGTCATCCTGCCGCAGGCAATGCGCATCATCATCCCGCCGACCGGCAACCACGCGATCGCCCTGCTCAAGGACTCGAGCCTGGTCAGCGTCATCTCGATGACGGAACTGCTCTACTCGGCGCAGATCATCTACGCCAACACCTTCCAGACGATCCCGCTGCTCATCGTCGCGAGCCTCTGGTACCTGCTCATGACGACCGTGACCTCGATCGGCCAGTACTTCCTCGAGCGGCACTTCGGCCGCGGAGCCCTGCGCAACGCGCCGTTGTCCATGTACGAACGACTACGCCGTGGCTGGGTGGGCAACGTGTCGTCGGTGTGGTGGCGCGGAGGGATGCAGGCATGACCGGGTCGGGTACCCCGCTCCTGCGGCTCCAGGACATCCACAAGAGCTACGGCGCCGTCGAGGTGCTACGCGGCGTGAGCCTCGACGTCACCGCCGGGCAGGTCGTGTGCCTCATTGGCCCCTCCGGTTCGGGCAAGACGACGCTGCTCCGCTGCGTGAACTACCTCGAAGCCCCCGATCGGGGACGGGTAATCGTCGGGCGGGAACTGATCGGCCAGTACACCAAGGGCAACACGCTGGTGCCGCTGCCGGCCCGTGAACTAGCGGTGCAGCGCGCGTCCATCGGCATGGTGGTCCAGCACTTCAACCTGTTTCCGCACATGACCGTGGTGGAGAACATCGTCGAAGCGCCGGTCGGGATCAAGGGCGAGCGCAAGGCCGAGGCCGAGGCCAGGGCCAAGGAGTTGCTACGCCGGGTGGGGCTGGCCGACAAGAGTGATGCGTTCCCGCGTCACCTGTCCGGCGGGCAGCAGCAGCGCGTGGCGATCGCGCGGGCGCTCGCGATGAGTCCCAAGCTGATGCTGTTCGACGAGCCAACCTCGGCGCTCGATCCCGAGATCGTCGGCGAGGTGCTCGACGTGATGCGCGACCTCGCAGCCGACGGCATGACGATGCTCGTCGCCACTCATGAGATGTCCTTCGCGCGTGACGTCGCCGACCGTGTGGTGTTCATGGATCGCGGCGTGATCGTCGAGGACGGCGCGGCCAAGTCCCTGCTCAGCGCCCCGAGCCAGCCGCGCACGCAGCAGTTCCTGGCGCGTCTGATATGACCCTTGCGCCATCCCGTGCGGCGACGACGTTGTCGCCGACCGAGGCATGACCCGCGTCATCGGGATCGCGGACGTAGCCGCGGTCGGCGAGCCGGACAACGACCTGCTGCTGCGTCAACTCGTCACTGCGCCCCACTCCGGGGCCGACATCAGCGTCACCTGGGTGCAGCTGGCGGGCGGGCACCGACGGCTGCGCACGGCCCGCTCGACCCGGGTGTACGCAGTGCTCAGTGGTTCCGTCACGATGCAGATCGGCGACGAGTCGCCGGAACGCGTCGACGCCGGGCAGTTGCTGGTCGTGCCGCGCGACCTACCGTACGAGCTCGCGGGGGTCGGCACGTACCTCGTCGTCAATGCCCCGGCGTACGTCGTGGGCGACGACGTCTACCTCGAGCCCGCCGACCGATCGGAGCCAGCGAGTTGACGGACCTCACCGGCCGGACGGTACTGCTCACCGGCGCGTCCAAGGGAATCGGGGCGGAGACCGCGCGCGTGCTCGGCGCGGCCGGCGGTCATCTGATCGCGCACTACAACACCGACGAGGCGGGCGCGCGGGCGGCGACGAGCGAGCTGCCGGCCGAACGCACCCTGCTGCTGCAGGCGGACCTGTCGGACCCTGCCGCGGCCCGCGACCTCTGGCGGCGTGCACTCGCGTGGTGCGGCGGCGTCGACGTCCTCGTCAACAACGCGGCCGTCCTGGTCGAGTCACCGCTCGACGGCACCGACGACGACTGGGACGGCGTGTGGTCGGCGATCTACGCCACCAATGTGCTCGGGCCGATGGCGCTCAGCCGGGAGGCGGTGCAGCACTTCCGCTCACGCGGTAGCGGGGTGCTGATCACGATGTCGAGCTGGGCGGCGCAGCGTGGCTCGGGCAATCCGCACCTGCTCGCCTACGCGGCCTCGAAAGCGGCGTTGAAGGCGGCGACGCAGACGATCGCCCGTGCGCACGCCGCGGAGGGTGTCCTGGCCTACGTGGTCGCGCCGGGCATGGTGCGCACGCAGATGTCGGAGGTCGCCGCCCAGCGGACCGGCGGTGAGGCAGCGGCGAGCGCGGGCCTAGCCATGGGCGAGTGGGTGCCGCCGGCCGAGGTCGCGGAGCTCATCGCCTTCCTCGCCACCGGAACCCGGCGTCACCTCAGCGGCGCGACCTTCGACGTGAACGGCGCCAGCTACATCCGGTGAAGTCCGGCGCCCGGTGCGGCCCCGACGGCGAGTCAGCCGACCGGATCAGGCGCCCCGGTCAGACGGCCGCCGCGACGGGCGAGATCGCAGGTATCGCAGCGAGGGTTCGGTCGAACTCCTCGATCAGGGCAAGGATCCGAGCGAGCCGACTGCGCCCCTCCTCGCCCAGCGCGGCGAAGGTGGTCAGCGGCTCGCGCACGTCGCCCATCGGGTAGCCGGCCGCCCCGGCCAGCGCCTTCGAGTAGCACTGGTGGCCGTAGGTGGGGTGGCCCGCCGCGATGATGTGGTCGATCCGGTCGACGATCGTCTGGAGCCGCCGTGCGTCGTCCAGCCGACCGGCAACGAGCAGGTCCCAGATCTTGTAGCTGTCAACGATGTAGTTGCCATAGGGGTTGACGTAGCCGATCGCACCGAGCAGATATGAGTCGACGGGCCGCTCGCCTGCGTAGACGTTCATGACGCCGTCGGTGGCCTCGATGACATCGCGGACGCGCGCGATGTCCTGGCTGGACTCCTTGATGTAGCGGATGTTCTCGAAATCGCGGGTCAGCCGGCCGACCAGCTCTGCCGACATGTCGACGTTGGACGTCACCGGGTTGTTGTAGAGCATGATCGGAACCCCCACAGCCTCAGAGATGGCCTTGTAGTAGTTCCAGATCTCGTCGTCGGTCGGCGTGTAGTAATACGGGGGCAGGATCATCAGCCCGTCGGCACCAAGTTCCTCGGCCTGCTTGCTGTAACGGACGGCGTTGGGCGTGTACGCGTTCATCGTGCCGACTAGGACGTGCGCGCGGCCGGCAACCTGCTCGACCGTCGTCGCCACCACCTGGGCGCGTTCGTCGTCAGTCAGCGTGAGGTATTCGCCGGTCGTCCCCAGCACGATGACGCCCGGTACGCCGGAGGTGACCTGCCACTCCATGAAACGCTTGAGGGCATCGAGGTCGACGGCGCGCCGGCCCTCGGTGAACGGGGTGACCGTCACCGAATAGCTACCCCTGAATGGCACCGTCATCGGATATC
>JAVHVL010000093.1:0-2807 GCA_032160565.1 Pseudonocardiales bacterium
GTCACGTACTCGCCCAGCCGCGTCCTCGATGGCGTCAAGTCCCTTTCCTATGCCGGCAACATGCTCGCCGGCCGCCTCGCCGGTGAGCGTGGCTTCGACGAGGCTCTGCTGGTCACGCCGCACGGCCGGGTGCTCGAGGCGCCCACGTCGTCGATCTTCTGGGTCGACCAGGCGGGCACACTGTGCACGCCGCCGCTCGACGAGCACATCCTGGCCTCGATCACCCGTGACCGCGTGATGCGGCTGCTCGACGTCGAGGAGCGGCCCGCAACGGTCGCCGACGTGCAGGACGGGGAGGAGGCGTTCCTGGCGTCGACCACACGCGAGGTGCAGCCGGTCGCGGTGATCGAGGAGCGTGAGTTCCCGGCGGGCGCGGGTGCGAGGACGCGCGAGGCGGCTCAGGCACTGCGACGGCACATCGAGGACGAGCTGCGGACGGTCAGTGCCCGTTAGTACGCGAACGCTGGTCGCCGTCGACCCGGTAGTGGAGGTACCAGGCCAGATGGGCGACGCCGTCCCAAGCCCTGCCGATCAAGCGCAGCATCGGCGCCGGATCATAGACACGGAAGCGGGTTGATGACGCCGTGTTGGTAGCGACGGTCGTGGGCAACCGTCCGCAGTTCGTGAAGGCGGCCGCCGTTTCGCGGAAATTGCGAGAGAACCACGACGAGCTGCTCATCCACACCGGGCAGCACTACGACGACGAGCTGAGCCGGATCTTCTTCGAGGAGCTTGGAATCCCGACGCCCGAGCGCCAGCTGGCGATCCACGACGGGACCAACACCGACCAGACCGCGCGCATGCTGGCCGCCCTCGAGCCGCTGCTGCGCGAAGCGGCGCCGGAAGTGGTGCTGGTCTACGGCGACACGAACTCGACCCTGGCAGGCGCCCTCGCGGCCGCCCAGCAGCGCATTCCGATCGCTCACGTGGAGGCCGGCATGCGCTCCTTCGACCGTGCCATGCCGGAGGAGCTGAACCGCGTGCTGGCCGACCACGTCAGCGGGCTGCTGCTGTGCTCGACGGCGACGGCGGTTGCGAACCTGGCCCGCGAGGGCATCCGCGAGGGCGTGCACCTGGTGGGCGACGTGATGGCGGACGTCGCCCTGGCCTTCCTGCCGGTGGCGGAGGAGCGGTCCACTGCGCTTGCCGACACCGGGGTCGAGCCAGGCGAGTACCTGCTCATGACCGTCCACCGGGCGGGCAACGTCGACGTGCCGGAGCGCCTTGCCCGCGTGGTCGAGCTGGCAGAGCAGCTGCCGATGCCGGCCGTCTTCCCGGTGCACCCGCGCACACACGCGCGCCTGCGTGACGCCGGGTTGCTCGAGCGCCTGGAGGCCGCGGTCAAGGTGACCCAGCCGCTCGGCTATCTGGACTTCCTGAAGCTGGCCCACCACGCGAGGGCGGTCCTGACGGACTCCGGCGGCGTCCAGAAGGAGGCGTACCTGCTGGGGACGCCGTGCGTGACCCTGCGAGACACGACGGAGTGGGTCGAGACCGTGGAGCTTGGCTGGAACGCGCTCGTCGACCTGGACGCGGAGGCCGCGCTGGGCGCGCTGATGCGGCCCGCGCCGCAGGACGAGCGCCCGGAGCTGTACGGCGGAGGGCAAGCTGCAGACCGAATTAGCGACGTGCTGGCTGCATACACTCCTTCGCGATGAAGGTAGGGATCATCGGGATGGGCTACGTCGGCCTGCCTCTGGCGGTGGCCTTCGCCGAAGCCGGTCACGAGGTTTTCGGCGTCGAGGTCGACCCGGGGCGGGTGGCCGCGCTCGATCGCGGCGACAGCTACGTGGAGGACATCCCCTCAGAGCGCCTCCAGGCCGTCAGGGAGCGCCTGCACGCCACCACGCGGTACGCGGACCTGGCCAAGGCCGAGGCCGTGATCATCGCCGTGCCGACGCCCCTGACACGCAACCGCGAGCCGGACCTGAGCGCGCTCGAGAACGCGGCCGGGCGCACCGGCGAGGTGCTGCAGGAGGGCCAGCTGGTGGTGCTGGAGTCGACGACCTATCCCGGCACGACGCGCGAGAAGCTCGTCCCGCTGCTCGAGGAGCGCTCCGGGCTGAAGGCCGGCGTCGACTTCAACGTGGCGTTCTCGCCCGAGCGCGTCGATCCCGGTCGCACCGACTACACCCTGCGCACCACACCCAAGATCGTCGGCGGCCTGACCCCCGCCTGCCTCGAGCGCGCCCTCGCGCTCTACTCCGAGGTGGCCGACCACCTGGTGCCGGTGTCGGCGCCGGAGCCCGCCGAGCTGGCCAAGCTGCTCGAGAACGTCTTCCGCTCGGTCAACATCGCGCTCGTCAAAGAGCTGGCAATGCTGTGCGACCGGATGGGCATCGACATCTGGGAGGTCGTCGACGCCGCGGCCACCAAGCCCTACGGCTTCATGCGCTTCGACCCGGGGCCCGGCATGGGCGGGCACTGCCTGCCGGTCGACCCGTTCTACCTCGCCTGGAAGGCGCGCGAGTACGACATGCCGACCGAGTTCATCGAGCTCGCCGGCGAGGTAAACCAGGCGATGCCGTACTTCTGCGTCGAGAAGATCACGCGGGCGCTGAACGACCACTCGAAGGCCGTGCGCGGCTCGAAGGTCGTCGTGATCGGGATCGCCTACAAGGCGGGTGTCGGCGACGTCCGCGAGTCCCCGGGCCTGAAGATCCTCCGGATCCTGCGTGACCGCGGCGCGAACGTTGTCTTCCACGACGACTACGTCGGCCGGCTGCACGAGTTCGACCTCGGCACAGAGCCCCTCGATGAGGCGCTCCAGGACGCCGACTGCGCGGTGATCGTGACCGCGCATCCCG
>JAVHVL010000308.1:0-2901 GCA_032160565.1 Pseudonocardiales bacterium
AGGTGGCCAAGGACGTGAAGGCAGGCCTTCTGACGAGCGCCGGTACTGGGCCGGCGAACGCGAGCCTCGGGGGTCTGAAGGCGCTCGGGATGATCTCGATCTGCTCGACGGTCGCCGTCGGCTGACCCCCCCCGAGCAACTGCGTCATCCGCGGCTGGGAGTCGCGCACTCACGACTCCCAGCCGCGCTCGACAACCGGACTGCACACGTCTGAAAGGGCAAACCCCCATGCGCGACTATCCCGAGAGCATCACCCCGGCTGACCACATCGAGTCGGCGCCGCGCCGCGTTCGCGGGTTGCTGAACGGAGCGGTTGTCTTCGACACAACGGCTGCGCTCTATGTGTGGGAGTGGCCGAAGTACCCCCAGTACTACATCCCATTCGACGACGTGAACCGCGATCTTCTCGTTGACGAAGACAAACCCGAGCGCTTGCATCGCGGCAGCGCGAAGCGCTACGGCTTGCGTGTCGGCGACGTCGAGCGCAAGGGCGTCGCTCACCTTTACGCCGGCGATCGTGTCCCTGAGCTCGCGAATACGGTGCGTTTCGATTGGGCGGCGCTCGACGCCTGGTTCGAAGAAGACGAGCAGGTGTTTGTGCACCCGCGCGACCCGTACACGCGCGTCGACGCGATCCGCTCCACCAGGAGCGTTCGCATTGAGTCCGACGGCGTTGTGCTCGCGGAGTCGTTGTCGCCGGTGATGGTGTTCGAGACGGGTCTGCCGACCCGCTACTACCTCGATCGCACCGACGTGCACTTCGAGCATCTCGAAGCGTCGGACACCGTGAGCAGCTGCCCCTACAAGGGCCAGACGACTGGGTATTGGTCGATTGCGGGCGGCGAGAGAGACATCGCCTGGACCTACGACTTTCCCACCGGCCAGCTGCAGCCGATCGCCGGGCTGATCGCCTTCTACAACGAGAAGGTCGACACCTTCCTCGACGGACAGCCGCTCGAGCGCCCACACACCCACTTCTCGAAGTAGCCAACGAAAGGACGACATGACAACCCCGATCGCCGACGAAGTCGCGCGCATGCACGCCGACGCAAAGAGCCGCAACGAGTCCGACAACCCCTTCACCCGCGAGCAGGCCATGCTCGCTGCCGCGGGAACCCCTAGCGGGATCGCCTCCGTCGGTTCGACGCTGCCGGACGCGCAGCTGCTCGACCCGTTCGGCAACCCCACGACCCTCAGCGAAGCCCTTGACGGGAAGGCCGCCGTCATCGTGCTCTACCGGGGCGCGTGGTGTCCCTACTGCAACCTGACCTTGAGCACCTACAAGGACCAGCTGTTCCCGCAACTCCTCGACCAGGACGTGATCGTGATCGCCATCAGCCCGCAGGCCCCGGACGGTTCATTGACGATGCAGGAAAAGCATGAACTGCCGTTTCCCGTGCTCTCCGATCCCGGCAATGTCCTTGCGCGCGCACTCGGCGTCCTGACCCAGCCGAGCAAGGAGACGCTCGGCGCCCAGCGCCAATACGGGATCGAGCTGACGGAGATCAACGCCGACGGAACCGTCGAGCTGCCGATGCCCACGGTCGTCGTGGTTGACAGTGCCGCCACCGTCCGCTGGATCGATGTGCAGCCCGACTACAGCGTGCGGACCGAGCCCGACGAGATCCTCGCCGCCGTCGCCGAGGTTCTGCGATGAACGCGAACGAATTCGCCGGCAAGAGCGCCCTCGTCACCGGCGCCGGACGCGGCATCGGCCGCGCGACATCGATCGGACTGGCCGCCGCGGGCGCGCACGTCGGCTTGCTGGCCCGGTCAAGCGACGAGCTATCCGAGGTCGCCGCGACGATCACCCAACAGGGAGGCAATGCGATCGTGGTCCGCGCCGATCTCTCTGACCCGGCGCAGACCGAGGCGGCGATCACCGAGACGCTCCGCGACTTGCCGTCGATCGACATCCTCATCAACAACGCCGCCGTCGTCTGGCCGCTCGGCCCGACACTTGCGACCGACCCGGCCGATCTGCGCAAGGCAATCGAAGTCAACCTCATCGCCGTGATCACGCTGACGCGCGCGTTCTTGCCGGGGATGCTGGAGCGCGGCTGGGGGAGGATCGCCAATGTGTCGAGCGGGATAGTTGCCAGTCCGGAGGCGATGATCGGTGCGAACGCTTACGTGCTGACGAAGTCGGCGCTCGAAGCGCACACGGTCAACCTCGCCGCCGAGCTCGCGGAGTCCGGCGTCACCGTCAATGCGTATCGGCCGGGATCCGTGGACACGGCGATGCAGGGTTACATCCGCGAACAACCACCGGAGGCGATCGGCCAGGCGCTGCACGATCGGTTCGTCGAGAGCTACGCGGCCGGAACGCTGATCTCACCAGAGACCTCAGCCGCCTCGCTTCTCGAGCACCTCGCCTCGCTTGAAACCGGCCACATCTGGAGTGTCGCCGGCGCCTGAGCCCGCCCCGTGCGCGCCAGCGACGGCTGCAGCCGGCCTTACTCTGCGGTTGCCCAGTCGCGGAACCGGACGAGAAGCGTCTCGCGCATCTCGTCGGGCAGCGTTTCCTCGGTCAGGCGCTCGCCGGTCAGACGCACCGTCTCCCGTATCTGCCCGACGTAGGTCGTACAGCCAGGGCAAGCAGTGAGGTGGCGTTCGAAGCGCAGACGGTCGGAGGGCGTGAGCGCACCGTCGTGCATTAGAAGTCGCGCTTATTGTCGCTGGCCTCGCGCGCCTGGGTCAGTGTTCGCGTGTACACCTTGAGCACAGTGTTTTAGACTCGGGACCGTGATCGGTCTTCGGGCTGCGAGGCTTGGCGTCGCTGTAGTCGTGGCTGGCCTGGCAGCAGGTTGCGGAGGTAGCAATGCCTCCAGTGTGGATCAGCAGCACGAACAGCGGATCGCAGCCGAGGCGGCGGGGTACAAGGTCACGGCAAGCTGCCAC
>JAVHVL010000264.1:0-3292 GCA_032160565.1 Pseudonocardiales bacterium
GCGCTGCTGATGAGCAGAATCGCGATCGGCACCTCGGCGAGCACCGCGGACGCCACCGACAGCCAGACATCCTTCGGCCCGGCCGTCGTGATGTCGAACCAGGCGTCGCACAGCAGCAGCACCCCGGACGCGAAGGCGGTGAGCACCAGCAGCTGCCGACGCAGCACGCCGAGCACCGCGGTCAGGGCGAACACGGTCAACAACATGGCGTCGAAGCCCACCCAGGTTACCGACCAGTTCCGCGCCACGTAGCGGTCCGGAAGGCTCAGCCCGAGGTACACCGTCCATGGCAGCAGCGCCACGGCGCTGCCGATCACGAGGACGAGCCGGTGCCGGCGCATGCGACGCACGGCCGCCGGCGGGCCGAGCACATCGCTGGTCGGCCGCGCCAGCCGCGAGATCAGCTCGTGCCGCTCGTGCGGCGAGAGGGCCGCAATCTGCGCCTGCGTGATCTCCAGCCCCGACATCGCATCCCCCTCAGCCCTGTGCGAGGTAGCCGAGCAGATCCTGGCGGGTGAGCACGCCGGCCGGCTTGCCGTCGACGTGCACGAGCAGCGCGCCCGCATCGGTCAGCGCCGCGATGGCGGCGGACACCGGCTCACCGGAGCCGATGATCGGCAGCGGCGCGGACATGTGCCGCTCGAGGCCGTCGGCCAGCGAGGCGGCGCCGCTGAACAGCGCGTCCAGCAGCGCCTTCTCCGAGACGGACCCGACGACCTCCCCTGCCGTCACCGGTGGCTCGGCGCGCACCACCGGAAGCTGCGAGACGCCGTACTCCCGCAGGATGTCGATCGCCTCCCGCACCGTCTCGTTCGGGTGGGCGTGCACCAGGCTCGGCGTCTCCCCGGTCTTGGCACGCAGCACGTCGAGCACCGTCGTCTCGCCCGAGGCGCTGAGGAAGCCGTAGTCGGCCATCCACTTGTCCGAGAAGATCTTCGACAGGTAGCCACGGCCACCATCGGGCAGCAGCACCACCACCACGTCGTCCGGGCCGCAGCGCTCGGCCACCCGGAGCGCGGCCACGACGGCCATCCCGCAGGAACCGCCGACCAGCAGCCCCTCCTCGCGCGCCAGGCGGCGAGTCATCGCGAAGGAATCCCCGTCGGACACGGCGACGATCTCGTCACAGACGGCGGGGTCATACGTCGCCGGCCAGAAGTCCTCGCCGACCCCCTCGACGAGGTAGGGGCGCCCGGTGCCGCCCGAGTAGACCGACCCCTCCGGGTCGGCGCCGATGATCCGCACCGCGCCGCCGGACTTCTCCTTCAGATAGCGGCCGACCCCGCTGATGGTGCCACCGGTGCCCACGCCGGCGACGAAGTGCGTGATCCGCCCGTCCGTCTGGCCCCATAGCTCGGGGCCGGTGGTCTCGTAGTGCGAGCGCGGGTTGTTCACATTGGCGTACTGATCGGGCTTCCAACCCCCGGGCGTCTCGCGCGCCAGCCGGTCGGAGACGGAGTAGTACGAGCGCGGATCCTCCGGCGCCACCGCGGTCGGGCAGACCACCACCTCCGCCCCGTACGCCCGCAGGGTATTGATCTTGTCGCCGCTCACCTTGTCGGGGCAGACGAAGATGCAGTGGTAGCCCCGCTGCTGCGCGACGATGGCCAGCCCGATGCCGGTGTTGCCCGACGTCGGCTCGACGATCGTCCCGCCCTGCTTCAGCTCGCCGGCAACTTCGGCGGCTTCCACCATCCGGAGGGCGATGCGGTCCTTGACCGAACCGCCGGGGTTGAAGTACTCCACCTTTGCGAGCACGGTCGGTGCCTGCTCGGGTGCGAGATAACCGGTGACGCTGCGCAGCCGGACCAGCGGAGTGTTGCCGATCAGGTCGACGAGCGATTCTGAATAGCGCATGTGCGGCACGTTAGCCTCGATATTCGGTACTGCCGAGAAAGGGGAGCCGTGAGCAGGGCAAGTCGCGCCAAGAAGATCGCCGCTGCCGCCGCGTACGGCGGTGGCGGACTCGGCGTGCTCGGCGCCGTGGGCGGGGCCGCGCTGTTCGGCGTCCTCATCGGCGAGACGAAGCTGGCCCGCCGCCGCATCCCGCAGGCCGTCGACGACCCGCCCGTCTCGCACGACACCACCTGGGCGGCGGCGGGGGTCAGCCGCTCCCGCCCGCCGATCCGGTTCGCGGTGCTGGGCGACTCCACCGCCGCCGGCTACGGCGTGCACCGCGACCGGGACACCCCCGCGGCCCAGATCGCGATCGGGATCTCCGACGCCGCGCGGCGCCCGGTGCACGTCACGAACGTCGCCTTCGTCGGCGCCGAGTCACGCGCGCTGCCCGACCAGCTCACCCAGCTCACTGACCCCCACCCCGAGCTCGCGCTGATCATGATCGGCGCCAACGACGTGACCCACCGGGTGAAGCCCGCGGAGTCGGTGCGCCACCTCGACACTGCGGTGCGGGCGTTGCGGGCCATGGGCGCCGAGGTGGTGGTGGCCACCTGCCCTGACCTCGGCACCATCCGGCCGCTGGCTCAGCCGCTGCGCGCCTACGCCCGTCGGCTGTCACGCAGCCTTGCCGCCGCGCAGACGATCGCCGTGGTCGGTGCCGGTGGCCGCACCGTCTCCCTCGGTGATCTGCTCGGGCCGATGTTCGCCTCGCGCACCGACATGTTCAGTGACGATCAGTTCCACCCGTCGGCGGCCGGCTACGCCGAGGCCGCGGACGCCCTCCTGCCCTCGTGCCTGGACGCGCTGAGGCTGCGCACCCGGGCCCGCTCGGCGAGCGCCTTCACCACCCGTCGCCCCAAGCCGGTGGCCAAGGCGGCGGCACAGGCTGCGGCCCGCCCCGGCAGCGAGGTCGCCGGAAGCGACGCGCCCGGCAAGCTGGCCGCCCGCCGCGGACCTTGGGCCCAGCTGCGCCGCCGCCGTCCCCGCACGCCCGTCACGGCGTCGCCGGAGCTGGCGGTGCCGGTGGTCGACGAACCTGATCCGCCGGTGAGAACGGCCACCGGCGACTGACACCGGCGCGAACGGGTGGCAGCATCGGTCTCCAGCAACCGGACACCCGCACACCGGACACCCGTACACCCGGCCACCCGGACACCGGACGAGGAGCACCCATGACCGAAGCAGTGATCGTCTCCACCGCACGTTCGCCGATCGGCCGCGCGGTCAAGGGGTCGCTCGCGACGCTGCGGCCGGACGAGCTGGCCACCCAGATCGTGCGCGCCGCCCTGGACAAGGTGCCGTCGCTGGATCCGCGCGAGATCGACGACCTGATGATGGGTTGCGGCCAGCCCGGCGGTGAGTCCGGCTTCAACATCGGACGCGTCGTCGCGGT
>JAVHVL010000318.1:0-10928 GCA_032160565.1 Pseudonocardiales bacterium
GCAGGCGCAGCGTGCGCTGGCAGTCGTCCATGCCGGCGCGCCGGGTGATCACGTCGCCGAGACCGGCATTCGGGCACAGCGCCAGCTTGCTGACCACCGCGTTGTCCCCGGCGATCACGTCTGCCCCCCCGTCCCCGAAGATCGTGTCACCGGCATCGGGCTGCCCGACCGCCGCGTCACCCGAGCCGGAGGCGATGTCGGAGCTGCCTCCGATCAGGTCGTCGGCGCCGTCGTTGCCGTGGATCGTGTCGACGCCCTGGTTGCCCTCGGCGTAGTCGTTGCCGGCGGCGCCCCAGATGGCGTGGCCGGTGGCGTCGCCGTCGATGGTGTCGTTGCCACCCTCGCCGTAGATGCCGTCGTTGCCGGCGTCGCCCTCGATGGTGTCGTTGCCGCACACGCCGGTGGAGCAGTCGGCGCGGTCGGAGTAGCTCAGCGCCACGTCGCGCTTGGCGCCGCCGAGGATCGGGTCCTGCGCCCACTTCGACGCGTCGGCCGGGTCGACGGTGCGCGTGATCGAACCGTTGTCGCCGAGCATCGAGTCCTGCGCCCGGTTGCCCTTCATGATCGTCTCGCCGGCATCGCTCTTGTTGGCGTCGGTGTTGACGCCGGAGCTGCCGCCGATCATGTCGTCCTGGTCGTCCGCACCTGCGGAGACGGCGGCCGCGGCCTGCGCCGCCTGGGCACAGTCGAACGGGCTCACCGACGCGCTGCAGCTGCTGCCGTCGAGGTCGTCGGACAGGCCGTACATCGAGTCCTGGCCACCGTTGCCCTCGAGGTGGTCGTCACCCGCCCCGCCCTGGACGGTGTCGTTCTGTGCGCCCGCATAGGCGTGATCGTCCCCCGAGCCGCCGTAGATCGTGTCCGATCCGCCGTCGTTGGCGCTGATCAGCAGGACCTGGTAGTTCGGGGCGCCGCCCGGCCAGGTCGCCGGCCCGGACGCGGGCGCAGTGATCGCGCCGAGGTCGCCGATGAGGTAATCCTCGCCCCCGTCACCGGTCATCGTGTCGTTGCCGAGCTGGCCGTACATCTGGTCCTTGCCGTCCGCGCCGCGCATGGTGTCGTCGCCGAAGGTCGCCGCGTTGCCGATGGTGCTGGACATGGTCGTCGTGCCGTCGGAGGCGATGATGCCGTTGTCGCCCAGCATCACGTCGTTGCCTGCGTCGCCGAAGAGGTTGTCCCCGGTGTCGCACGCCAGCGTGTAGCTGCGCGCGGCACCGCCGGCGGCCGAGGTGTCGCTGCTGGACCCGCCGAGGATGTGATCGGCATTGTCGTCACCGTGAACGGTGTCGGTTCCGGCGTTGCCCTCGATGTAGTCGGCGCCGTCGCCGCCGTTGATCGTGTCGTCGCCGTTGCCGCCGAAGAGCCAGTCGGCACCCTCGTCGCCGGTGATCGTGTCGTTGCCGCCCTGGGTGCCGCAGTCGTCGTAGATGACGACGCTGCCGTCCGCGGTGATGGCTCCGTTGTCGCCGACGACGGTGTCCTGGCCCGGGCCGCCGGAGATCGTGTCGCCGTGGCCGCTGACGTTCTGGTCGTCGGCGCCGGCGACGGACGAGCCGCCCAGCAGGTGGTCGTTGCCCTGGTCGCCGAACACGGCATCGGCGCCGCCATTGCCCTCCATGTAGTCGGCGTCCAGGCCGCCGTGCATCGCGTCCTGGCCGTCGCCGCCGTACATCGCGTCGGCACCGCTGTCGCCGGTCATCGTGTCGTCGCCGGCATTGCCGTACATGGTGTCGTCGCCGAGCCCGCCGGACATGGTGTCGTCGTCCGCGCCGCCGCCGAGCCAGTCGTTGCCCTCGTCGCCGGTCATCGTGTCGGTGCCCGCTCCGCCGAAGAGCGCGTCGTCGCCGGACCCGCCGGCGACGCAGTCGGAGTTGGGGTCCTCACCAGCCGCGGTGACGTGACCCTGGTCGTAGGCGGCCGTGCAGTGCAGTGACGTGCCGCTGGATGACGTGTCGTAGACGTTGCTCACCTTGGCCGCCATTGCCGTCGACGTGCCGCTGTGGTCGATGTTCAGCGCGCCGGTGGTCGTGTCGTACTCGGTGACGTCGGCCGCCTCGCCGATCACGATGTCCTTCTGGCCGCCGCCGGAGGTGTAGTCCCGCCCCGTGCCGCCGAGGACGACGTCGTCGCCCGCGCCGCCGGACACGGAGTCGTTGCCCGTCCCGCCGTCGACGTAGTCGTTGCCTGGGCCGCCGGTGAGGACGTCGTTGTCCGGACCGCCCATCACCACGTCGTTGCCGGTGGCGGAGCCGTCGGCCGGGTCGCCCTCGATGGTGTCGTTGCCGCCGTTGCCGCAGAGGAAGTCGTTGTCGTTGACGGCGACGACCTTGCCGGTGCCCGAGCCGCCCTTGATGTTGTCCTGGCCGCTGCCGCCCCACACCTTGTCCGAGCCGGAGCCGGCGTCGATGTTGTCGTCGTTGGCGTGGTCGGCCGCCTGTGCCGCGCCGGCCTGCGTGCACGCGAAGTCGTTGGCGATGACCTCGTCGCCGTAGATGGTGTCGTTGCCGGGGCCGCCGCTGAGCTGGTCGGGGCCGGCGAAGCCCACGAGGTAATCGTTGCCGTCGAGCTCGGCAGTCTTGGTCTGGCCGAACGTCTTCCGGGGCGTGTCGGTGTTGGCCGGATCCGGCGCGTTCGGGTCGAGCCCGGGGCCACCGTTGAGCTGGTCTCCGGCGGTGCTGCCGTAGAGGTGGTCGGCACCCGGACCGCCGGACTCGGCGGTGGATTCCGCCGCCGGCGCGCACCGCGCGTCGCCGGACTTCGCGCCGTCCCACGAGCCGCTGCACAGGGTGTCGTCGCCGAGGCCACCGTCGAGCTGATCGCCGCCGCCCCCGCCGATGATCAGGTCGGCGCCACCGTTGCCCGAGACCTTGTCGCTGCCGCCGTCGCCGTAGAGCGTGTCAGCGCCGTCGCCGGACACCAGGTTGTCGTTGCCGACCCCACCGTGCAGCTCTGCCGCGGTGGTGAAGTCGAGGTTGCACGGATCGGTCGTCGTGCACGTCTTGGTGCCGACCGTGCCGTCGGACTGCGCACCGGGCAGCAGTTCGATGTCGTCGTTGCCGTCGGCGCCGTCGGCCCACACCGACGTGATGTGGTTGCCGGCCGCGCCGTTCGTGCTGCCGTATTCCTTGTACGCGCCGAAGATCGTCACGCCGAACTGCTTGCCGGTGCTGGGCGCGAGCGGCCGGACGACGATCTTCTCGTCCTTCTCGTCCGGGTTGATGTTGCGCACGCTCGCACGCGGGCCGATGTTCAGCCTCAGGACATGGTTGTCCACGGTTGCCGGTTCCGGGGATGGCGGGGTGCACTTCGCGCTGAAATCGAGCAGGTGCAGCTGCAGGATCGTGAACTCGAAGCGGTCGCTGAAGAAGAAGAAGTCCACCTCGACGAACGCCTTGATGAAGGCGTCGAGGCTGCCGCTGACGCGGAACAAGCAGATCGGGTTGTTGAGCTTGTTGCCGATGTCCTGGAAGGACATCTTGCCGTCCGGTGTCGGGTCGTCGAAGAAGAAGTTGACGGTGAGCTGCAGCCCGGCCTCGATGCCGGCCTTGATGATGGCGAGGTCGACCTCGGCGCCGGCGTACACGGTGCCGACGAGCTGGATGACCGGCACCTCCTTGCCGTTGCGGTAGGTGTCGAAGAACAGCCCGTCGAGCAGCTTGTCGGCGGAGCCGCCGTTGAGGACCTCGCGCAGACCGGTGGTGTCATAGCCGAGCTGCAGGCTGCCGTTGATCTGCACCGAGCCGCCGATGACGATCGAGACCGGCACCGGGCCGACCATGAACGGCCCGAAGGTGTACTCGAAGCCGGCCGTGGCCGACAGGGTGCCGAAGTCGTACTCGACCAGCGTGATGTTCGACCCCATCAGCAGCTGGAACACGCTGCTCGGGTCCTTCAGGATCGGGATGCTCAGACCGGGTACGCCGAACGTGCTCGGCCGGCCGTCCACGGCGGGCGTCGTGGCGCCGCTGACGCCCGCCGTCGCGTCCGAGGCGTGCGCGTTCGTCACGAGGTTGGCGGCCGACGAGGAGGGCTGCGCGGTGTTGAGCAGGCTGGGGTTCAGCGTGAACGAGCCGCCCCCCGTGGCGGGGTTCGGACTGGTCAGGAAGTCGAGGCTCAGCAGCCCGCTCTGGCTGACGTTGAAGTTCTGCACGAAGTGCAGGAACGAGATCATGCTCTTGATGAACGACAGGTCGCTGCCCGACGCGGCCTCGGCCAGGCTGATCAGGGTCACGGGTGGCTGGCCGACGAGCGCCGCCAGTTGTGACACCACCGGGATCGGCGCCTGCAGCACGTCGATGAGCGGCTTGATCGGCGAGGTGACGCTCTGCACCTGCTGGAAGATCGGGTTCAGGTAGTTGTTGAGCAGCTCGCCGATGTCCAGGTTGATGTGGTCGAAGCTGACGCCGGGCGTCGGCGTGTTCGCGCTGCCGAGGGTGTCCCCGGCGCTCGGGTCAGGGCTGCCGGCGGAATAGCCCCAGCCCCAGTGCGCGTGCAGCACGCCGTACACGCTCGGGAACCCGTTGCCCGCGCCAGTGACGCCCGCGCGCACCAGCAGGTTCACGTCCGCGTCGGCCTTGACGAGGAACGTGGCGCGCAGCTTGTCGAATTCGGTGATCGGCAGGTGCACGTCGGCCGTGGTGTCGCCGGACTTGCTCAGCTTGACACCGGCGACCAGCTTCACACCGGTCCGCGGCATGCTCGCGTCCGCGCCGCTGGTGTCGATCGCCTTCACCTCGAGGAAGCCCAGCACGCCGTGCAGGCAGTTCGATCCGGTGAAGCTCGAGTACGACGTGGTGGAGCTGATCAGCCCGTCGACATGTGCATCGTTGGTGCAGACGCCGCCGCCCGGATCGCCCAGGTTGAGCGCCGCGCCGACCTGCACGTCGTTGCCGCTGTGGTTGACGACGAGGTACGGGCCGTTGCGGTCCATGCCGAAGTTCAGGCGGGCCTTCCAGCCGACGCTCGGCGTCAGCTTGCCCGTGACGCGGAACGGCAGGCCGTCGAGGCCGACGTCGAACGGGATGTCATGGCCGGCGGTGCAGGGCGTCGCCGCCGCGCAGTCGCTGACCGAGCCGGCCGGGTCGGTACCGAAGCCCTGCCCCAGCGTGATGTCGAAGCTGGCGTCCTGGATCGTGAAGACGCTGCCGTCGCCGGTGCCGCCGGCCGTGCTGTCGGAGCAGTCGTAGAGGTTGCCGCTGTGGGTGCCGTCCTTGCACATCAGCTTCAGCCCGATGTCGGCCTTCGTGACGGAGCTGTCCCCGTTGCTGTCGAGGAGGATCCCGACCTTCGCTCCGGTGGCGCCCTGCGCGTCCGAGGCCAGCTGGTCGAACAGGAACTGATCCACCTTGTCGGTGACCTCGCTCGGGCTGCCGACCGCGCCGATCGCCGCGGACAGCCCGTTCGTCACCGGGTCGACCAGGCCGGTCTTCAGCGTGCCGACCAGGTTGCTGCCGGCGTCGAGCGCGTCGCCGACGATCGGCAGCTTCTTGGTGCCTCCGCTCGCGTTCGACAGCGTCTTCTGCAGGTCGTCGAGCAGTTGGGGCAGCGCCTTCAGCAGGAAGTCGACGTTGAACGCGGCATCCGAGATCCTGCTTGCGAGGTCGTCCGGGATGGTGATCGTGGGCGCGCCGGCGAAGCTGCCCCACTTCAGCCCGAGATCGCCGATGAACGTGTCGTTGAGGTTCATCGTGACGGCGGCGCAGGCATAGCCGGACTGCACGACCGGTGGCGTCGGGTCGGGGTCGGCCGGATCCGCGGGCTCGTCGCCGTAGTGGGGATCGACGGTGCCGCAGTCGGACGCAGCGCCGTTGTCGGCGAAGGCGATGTGCAGGGCCGAGGCGAAGGCACCAGGCGCGAAGGCGTCGTTCGCGGCGGCGCCCGGCTTGCCCACCGTCACCTTGCCGCCGATGTGGAACTTGTGCAGCACGGTGTTCGGCGTGCCGTCGTTGCCCGCCGTCGACAGGCTGCCGAGCTTGATCGACAACGGCCCGAGGCTGGCGGTCGCGCCCAGGTTGTCGCTGCCCGCGGCCACTGCGATCGACGCACCGGTGCTGCCCAACACCTCGGGCGTCGGCAGCGTGCCCAGCCCGCCGTCGAGCGGGAAGCCGAGGTCGAGCTGCGCGTGGGCGTTGAACTGCAGCGCGAAGGAGCCCACCGTCTGCACCGACGGTGTGAACCCGCCGACGTCGCCGAGGCCGGCGTTGATCGGCACGGTCGGGGTGGGGATGTGCAGGCCGCTCGTCCCGCAGTCCGTGACGAGGTCCGTGTCCGCGGTGCAGATGTCGTATTTCAGGCCGAGCTTCAGGGTGTTGACCGCCCCGCCGCCGCCGGCCTTCGGCGTGCTGATGATGCCCAGCGTGAGCACGTCCGTGGGGAGCCCGAGCTTCGCGGCGAGGTAGTCCGCGAACTCCTGGAGCGTGCGCGGCGCGGAGAGCGCCGGCAGGTCGCCGGTGTGGCTGTTGGTCGGGTCCGAGTAGTCCACGTGCACGTGGTAGCCGTCCGCGGTGCTGCCCGACGCGAAGCCGGAGATCCCGTCCGGCAGGGTGAACTCGACGTGCTGGCTCGGGCTGCCGCCGATCGTCGCCAGGTCGGTGTCGTTCGTGACGATGATCGGGGTCCCGGCCGCCAGCACCGTCCACTTGACGGCGGTGGGGTCGGCCGTGGTGATCGTCGCGGCGCAGTCGATCACGTCACCGCCGATCGCGGAGGACGCGGTGCGCACCGGCGACGCGGTGCTGCCGGTGACGTTCGTACAGTCGACGAGCGCGCCACTGCCGGTGGCCATCTCGTCGAGCGCGGTCTGCAGCCGGCTGAACTGCTGCATCAGCTGCCGCGGTGAGCTGTTGATCAGCGGCAGCTGGGTGTCGAGCACCGAGCCGCTGTCACCGCTGGTGGTTGCCTCCTTCTGCGCCAGGTCGCGCAGCGCGTTCAGCACCACCTGCAAGAGCGCGGTCGGGTCGTCCTTCGCCATCTCCCAGAACTTCTGCAGCGTGTCGCTGAAGCTCGCATCGGTGTTGATCGTGAGCTGGCTGGCGCTCGTGAGCTCGCCCACCGAGTTCACCGGCCAGCTGAACGTCACGCCGCCGCCGGCCAACTGCGTGCCGCCGAGGTCGGCGCTGATCGCCAGGCCACCGGCCAGCTTCAGGTTCGGCGTGATCGCCACGTGGTCGGACAGGTGGCTGAGCAGCGTCGCGATGGGCATCGCGCCGCCGCCGATGGACTGCCCGCCGACGTCGATGCCGGCGCCGCCGGTGAGGTCAACCGCGAGGATCGGTTTGGTGGCATCGTCCTTGAGCAGGCAGAACGCGGCGCTGGTCGCGCCGGCACAGTCGGCGACCGAGGCGCCCTGCCCGGTGATGCCGAGGAACCCGACCTGCCCCTTCAGCTTCACCGTCGCCGTCACCGAGGCATCGGCGATGGACAGCATCGATCCGGAGCTCGGCCCGACGATGTAGAAGCGATCCAGCGTGGTCGCCGGCGTGGCGTGCGTGGAGATGTCGTCGAGGTTCTTGGTGAGGATGACGCCAAGGGTCAGGTCGAGCACTACCCCGCTGGCCTGGGCCTTCACGCTGGCGCCGCTGTCGGAGCTCAGGCCGAACAGGCCGCTGGCGCCCTTGAGGCGGTCGGCGAAGTCGAAGGCCGAGGTGATCTCAGCTGGTGTGGCGATCTGCTTGACGAGGTGGAACTTCAGTGTGTGCGTGGCGCTGTCGTAGCTGAGCCCGGGGGCGGCGTGCCCGCTCACCGTGTCACCCAGCCCTGCCGCGGTCACGAGTTGGTCGAACAGATCCTGCGCGGTTGGCACCGGCATGCTGACGCCCTTGGCGGTGCCGCCCGAGGTGTAGTTGGCGATGATCACCGGCGGGACGTTGTCGTGCTGCGTGACGAAGACGGCGGTCTTGGTGGGCGCCGACGCCACGGTGCCGTTCGCCGCCGCTCCGCTGACGTTGTTCGGCGCGGCGTCCGGTGCCGCGGTGTCGGCAACGCCCGACCAGGTGATCGAGCCGGCGTCGACGGTGTCGGTGGTGGTGGCGATGCAGTAGATCTTCGTGCCCGCGGGCAACCCCACCAGGGTCCCGCTCGGCGGGCTCGTCGTGTTGTCGGTGCCGCACACGACCGTCTGCTGGGCCAGCGCCGTGACGAGGTCGTTCACGAGCTTGAGCGCGGAGGTGCCGCCGGTGGGGCTGGTCAGCCCGCTCTGCATGAACGGCAGGTGCAGATCCGCCGACGTCTGGATGGCCTGCACCGTCGCGGCGAGCTGGCCGAGCCCGGTGAGCATCTGGGTGGGGGTGATGTTGAGGAAGTCCGACAGCGACAGGTTGGAGATCGCGCTGGACAGCGACGTCACCGCGGAGCCGCCGGCGGAGAAGTGCGGCACGAAGCCGTCACTGCTGCTCGCGGTCACCGTCACGGTGGCGTCCGGGTTGGCGGCGGTCAGCGTGGTGTCGATGGCGAGGTTCGCCGAGACCGAACCGCTGCGGCTGATCGTCACCAGGTCTTGCAGCACGGTGGTCTGCCAGTCGTAGGACGTGATCCGGTCCTGGTCGGAGTCCCCCGCGCTGTGCGGCGAGTTGAGGGTGACGGCGAAGCCGACGGTGGCCGTGTTGATGTGCGGCGTGAGGCTGACCTTCGTGAAGCCGAGGTCGGTGCTGAAGCCGGCATCCGGAGTCGGTCCGGTGATGCTCGCGGCGACATTCAGCGCGGCCGGGGCAGCGGCGGAGGAGTTCAGGTAGAACTGGTGGCCGGCCGGGCGGGTCAGGTCGAGGCCGAAGGACAGCGTGCCCCCCGCCGACAGGCTGACGGTCAGGTCGTGCGCAGCGTCGTGCGGGCCCTGCAGATCCTGCAGGTCGGTCGGCAGGCTGAGCGGCACCGCGACGCTGCGGGTGATGCTGATCGGCAGCGTGATCGCGTACGGACCGGAGCCGGTGATCGCAACCGGATCGCCGCAGGCGGGTGTGCCGTCCCCGCAGCCCAGTGTGATGTGCACGCCGGCATAGGTGGCACTCGTCGAGTTCAGCGCGTTCGCCAGCTCGCTCACCGAGCCGATGCCGCTGACCGCGTCGCTCGCCGCCTGCGCCAGCGGGTTGTTCGCCGCGGTGAGGTCCAGGCCTGCCGCGCCGAGGGGTTGCAGCTTCGACAGCGGGATCTGCTGGGTGAGGTAGCTCAGGTGGTCGGCCGTAGGCGTCGCCGGCAGGCCGAGCTTGGCGACGGCGTCCGTGGCGAAGCTGGACAGCCCGTTCTGGATGGCCTGCGCCGTCGGATCGGGCACGGTCGCCTCGGAGGCGTGCTCTGATGCGACGAGCAGCGTGACCGCGCCGAATGCGATGGCCAGCATCGAGAACCTGAGTAGCGGCCGGCTGAAAACGTTCCTAGCCATGGTGTCTCCCGAGATCTTCCGGCGCTACTTGGCTGTCGCGTTGATCGCGTCATCGATCTGACGCAGAAGTGAGATGCCGTCTTGGAGCGAAGTTGCAAAGCCCGTGAGGGACTGGTTCAGCCGGGCCTGATCGTTTGCGCGCGCGCTGTCCGCGATCTGCCCGAGCGCGTTCTTCTGCGTGTCCAGCGCCGCGAGGAGCTGGTCGTAACGCGGCTTGAGGCCGGTCGGCGGAGTCAGCGCGCGCATTTCCCGCAGCGCCGCACCGGTGGCGTCGGTCATCTTCGTGAAGACGGTGAGCTGCGTGGCCACGTCCTTGCCCACGACCGTCTGAGCCTGCGTCTGCAGGGCGCCGAATTCGGTGCGGTACTGGCGTTCGGCGGCGAGGTACCCGGAGGTGAAGTCGACCGGCTTCGCCTTCGAATGCGCGCTGCACGAGACGATGAGCACGGCCAGCAGGGCCGCTGCCGCGACGCGCACGGCTGACCTGAGTGTGATCACGACGCGCTGGTCACGTCGGCGTGGTCAAGCTTTCCCGTCATGATCGAGGCATGACGAAATAAGCCCTAGCACCGTGCACGATTCCCCCCCGGAAGCTGACCCGTGCGCCCACGACCTGAAATCAGCGGGCCGCACCTAAGATCGAGCCGGACCGTATACCCGCCATGATCTTGCTGTAAATACGCTGAGACCAGAAAAGCTCGCGCCGCTCCGTCGCCATCGTGACAAATCGGAACGAACCCGGCGACATCCGCCTTCCGCACCCGTCTGCACCCGTCCCGGAAAGTAGACGGTGACATTTCGGAAATTCCTGCGACGATAGAGAGGTACGCGGACCTGGCCTGGGCAGCATGCGACATGCTCCCCGCGCAAGGGAGTGATGGGTATGGCGAGCCAGCAACCTCCGTCGGTCGACTTCGTCCCCCTGCTGTCTCGGGGCAAGCACCGCAGTCCACGCAAGGGCGCGTGCTTCATGGAGTTCGCGTCCTACCTCGCCGGTGAATCGTGGAGCGACCATCCACCGTGCACGCACCCGCTGCTCGCGTCCCTCGCCAGGCAGGTGAACGACCGGATCTCCGACACCTGGCGGCAGAAGCTGACCGGGCTCGTGCCGGACGTCATCGGCCTGACCGGCACAGACCTGCGCATCGACGTGATGATCGCGCGGCGGGCCGCGCTGATCGCGCTGCCGGTGGTGGCCGAGGAGCGGCAGCGGATACTCGCCGAGGCTCTCGTCAACTGCGAGCTGATGCTCGCCACGATGGACGGCTCACCGGACCAGCCGTTGACGCAGGAGTGCCAGGACGTGCTGGAGCAGGTGCCCGGCGCCGCGGTGTGGGCGGGTCGGTATGCCCGCGAGAATCCGATCCCGAAGCGGGTGTTCCGCCGGCAGACCGCACCGGCGATCGTCGCGATCTCTGTCAACGGCGTGGCGCAGGCGTGCGTCGCGGACCCCGACCGCCTCCTGCACGATCTGCTGGTCGGCGCGATACACGACTGCCGCGCCTGTTGCGTCGTCGAGGTGCCGGGCTCGAACACCGACGTGCGACCCGTCGGC
>JAVHVL010000366.1:0-6173 GCA_032160565.1 Pseudonocardiales bacterium
GGCCGGTCAACAGTTGGCACAGGCCTGGCATCCAGATGCCCCATACGCCCAGCGAGCGATCGACCCTTTCATCGCGGGCAGGGAACCCGAAAAGCTCCTGAGGCCCCCAGATCAAATAGCCGGCGCCGAGACCGAAGAAGCCCAACGCGAGGGGCGGAAATTGTGAAGCGGCAAAGGTGACATCCATCGAAACCTCCAGGGTCGAGAAGGCAGGCGCGGGACAGCTAGCGGTGCCTTCCACCGATCACTGCCGTCACTCCTCAGGCAAACGTCGAGCCCCCCGATGTCGAACATGGCACCGGAGGCACTCTCGCCACATCCCCCGGATTGACAGCGCTGACGGAGAAGGAGCCCTTCCGCAACCGATACAGAACCGAGGAGGCTACCGTCCATGGGCGACCTACCGGCACACCGCGTCGTGGTCATCGGCTCCGGGTTCGGCGGCCTGTTCGCCACCAAGCAACTGCGCCGCGAGCGCGTGCGGGTCATCCTCATCGACCGGACTCCGTATCACCTGTTCCAGCCGCTGCTGTATCAGCTGGCCACCGGGATCCTGTCCGAAGGCGAGATCGCACCCGCGGCGCGCGAGGTCCTCAAGCGGCAGAGGAATGTCCGCGTGTTGCTGGGCGAGGTCAGCCACATCGATCTCACCGCGCGCACCGTGACATCCTCGGCCGCCGGCCTGATGACCGTGACGCCGTACGACAGCCTGATCGTGGCGGCGGGCGCTGGGCAGTCGTACTTCGGCAACGAGCAGTTCGCGCAGTTCGCTCCCGGGTTGAAGTCGATCGACGACGCGCTCACGTTGCGCGGGCAGATCTTCGGCGCCTTCGAGATGGCCGAGCTGGAAACCGATCCGCAGCGCCAGGCGGCGTGGCTGACCTTCGTCGTTGTCGGCGGTGGCCCCACCGGGGTAGAGATGGCGGGCCAGTTGGCCGAGCTGTCCCGGCGGGGTCTGACGCGCAACTTCACGGCGTTCGACCCGGCCGACGCGCGGGTGATCCTCGTGGAGGCGGGTCACGGGTTGCTCACGGACTTCGGCGGCACGCTGTCGCGGCGCGCACAGCGATCGCTCGAGCACCTCGGCGTAGACGTCCGCCTCGACACGAGCGTCACCGACGTCGACGCTGCCGGCGTCACCACCCGGGCCGGCGACGGCTCGACCCAGCGCATCGCCTCGAACACCAAGGTCTGGGCTGCGGGGGTCAGTGCCTCACCGTTGGGAGGCCTGCTGGCCGGCGCCTCGGGCGCCCAGCTGACGCGCTCGGGCCAGGTTGAGGTGCTGCCGGACTGCACCATCCCTGGCTATTCCGAGGTGTTCGTCGTCGGCGACCTGATGCGGCTGGGGCAGATGCCGGGTGTCGCGCAGGTCGCGATCCAGAGCGGGAAGTTCGCGGCCCGACAGATCGCTCGTCGAGTGCGGGGCCGCGACACCGAGCACGCCTTCCACTACCGCGACAAGGGGACGATGGCGACGATCTCGCGTTTCAAGGCGATCGCCATCATCGGCCCATTGCGCGTGTCGGGGCTGCCGGCCTGGCTGCTGTGGCTCGGCGTGCACCTGGTGTACCTCATCGGCTTCAAGAACCGGTTGACCGTCCTGCTGCACTGGGCGGTCACCTTCGTCGGGCGCGGCCGGTCGGAGCGGACAGCTCCACGGGCGCGCCTCGTAGCACCACCTCCCGACGCCCAGGCCTCCCGCAGTCCGGTGTGAACGCGGGCCCGCTGGGTGGTTGACCTTGCTCGCTCTTGCGCGTCACAGCACGGCGAGCGCGGCGGCGCCACCCGAAACACCGCGCGCGATCGCTGCGCTTCGCCACGGCTATACCGCGAATGGGTAGGTCTCGGGTACCTCGCCGGCCTCCCACCGGGCCGTCCGCTCCAGGGGTTCGAGGGCCCGGGTGTCGTCGATATGGATCACCGCGTCGAACTGATCGCCGACGCGGGCACGGAAGTAATGGCTCTGCCGCTCGGTCTCGGGTCGGTAGATGACGCCGATGGCGCGTTCCAGACGAGCCGATCGCAGCATCTCGGCGGCGCGCGGGGCGTGCGGGAATGCGACGAGGAAGCCCTTTTCGCCGACATCGTGGAACAACTCCTCTACGCTGTCGGCAAGCGCCGGACGAACCCACTTGCGCTGAGCCGGTCCGCCCCAGTCGTCGGCCGCCGTCACGGTGCCCGTGTACGTGGTGAAGCCGACGGAACAGCAGTCGCCGGCATGCCGCTCACGCACGAGTTGACCGACGTTGAGCTCACCGCGCATCGCCGATTCCGTCGCACGCGCGTCACCGAGGTGGGAGTTGTGCTCCCACACCACCACCTTCGCCCGCTCTGCTCTTCCGCGGCTGAGATGATCGGCGAGCGCGTCGAGCGTGTCGACCATGTGCCGGTCGCGCAGGTTCCACGACGACACCCGGCCGCTGAACATCGACCGGTAGTACTCCGCCGCGGCCTTCACGACCTGCGCGTTCTGCTGCGCGTAGAACAGGTTGTCCTCGGCCAGCAACCCGTCCCGCGCTGCGTAGTCCATGGCGTGCCGTTGCAGGTCGACGAGCTGCTCGACCACCTCCTCCTCGCACGACTCACCGGCGCCGAAGGCGGCCGCGTACCCGTAGGACTGGCCGTCATCGCCGCTGTACTGCTCGAAGCAGGCGTACCGCTCGCGGGCACGCGCGGCGGCCTGCGGGTCGACGCCGTCGAGGTAGCGGATGACCTCCTCGATCGACCTATAGAGGCTGTACACGTCCAGTCCGTAGAAGCCGACTTTTGTCAGCTCCCCTCCGGAGACCCGGTCGTTGCGCTCACGCAACCATCCGACGAAGTCCAACACCACCGTGTTGCGCCACATCCAGGTCGGGAACCGTTCGAATCCCCGCAGCGCCTCCTCTGCAGTCACATCCTCACTACGACCGCGGACGTACCGGTTCACCCGGTAGGCGTCCGGCCAGTCACCCTCCACCGCGACCGCGCAGAACCCCTTCTCCTCGATCAGCCGCCGGGTCATCCTCGCTCGGGCATCGTAGAAATCGTGCGTTCCGTGCGACGCTTCGCCGATCAGGACGTAGTGCGCATCGCCAACGAGGTCGAACAACGCGTGATCCGATGCAACACCGTCTCCCACCGGCGCTGCCTCTGCTCGGATGATCGCGGCGTCCGTCGGCTCTGGCATGGTCGCTGCCGCCGGCCGTGACGTCGACGCCGTGGCGCGCAGCAGATCCCGCACCTCCTCGTCGGACGTCTGCTCGAAATCCCAATACGAGGCTCCGACCGCGAAGAACGGCGCAGGCGTCGTGGCACACACCACGTCGTCGACGAGCGACTTCAGCTCACGGCACGTCGACTCGGGCGCGGCCGGCACCGCGACCACGATCCGGCCCGGCCGCAACTGGCGCAGCGCCTGGATCGCGGCCCGCATGCTGGCCCCCGTCGCGAGGCCGTCATCGACCAGGATGACCGTCTTCCCCTCCACATCGAGCGCCGGTCGCCCCTCCCGGTACGCCTGCTCCCGCCGTAGCAGTTCCTTGCCCTCGCGCTCCACCACACCCTGGATCACCTCCGGCGTGATCCCGAGCCCGCGCACGACATCCTCGTTCAGCACCACCACACCCCCGCTGGCGATCGCACCCATCGCCAACTCCTCCCGGCCCGGAACGCCGAGCTTGCGCACCAGAAAGACGTCGAGCGGCGCACCGAGAGCGGAGGCCACCTCATACGCCACCGGCACCCCGCCCCGCGGCAGCCCCAGCACGACGACGCCGCCGCCTCCCCGGTAATCGCCAAGAAGGGCAGCCAGCGCGCGGCCTCCGTCACGGCGGTCACGGAAAACTCGATCGGGCATCACTGCCCCCTAACCGATGCGGTTACTCGGGAACCTCACCCCACTGTGCCGACCGCGCCCGCTCGATGCCTCGACCTGGACGGCCGCAATCTCCGCGACACCTTGCCCCACCAGATCAAAGCCCGGGTGCGCAGGCAGGCCAGATCGCGTGACGGCGGGAACCAGACTCGTAGCACCGCCGCCTGATCTCCGACCTCGATCGCACGCAGGTCACGCGGGCGACGGGCGGCGGGCGGCGACCTAGCGGGCCATCCTCGCCCAAGACGGACCTCCTATTCTTACAAGTGCTGATTGTGTAAACTCCCGGCTCATGACCTGCGTGATCGGACTTCCGGGGGACACCGCAGCCGTGTCCGCGCTCGCTGCGCAGATCTCATGAAACGCGCCCAGTCGAATCAGCCGCCGGCCGAGTCCGCCACCCGCCGCGAGCAGGTCCTTGCGGTGCTTCGCGCGACATCGAAACCACTAACCATCAACGCCCTCGCCGAGCGGCTCGCCGTGCACCCCAACACGGTGAGATTCCACCTGGACGGCCTCGTCGCTGCTGGGCGGGTGGAGCTGTTGGCGGGCGACATCGCCGGACCGGGGCGACCGGCGAACGTGTACCGGGCGCGTCGGGAGATGGACCGCAACGGCCGTACGAACTATCGGCTGCTGGCGCGGATCATGACGAGCCGCCTTGCCGCCGCCGAGCGCCACCCAGCGAAGGCAGCCACGGAGCTGGGGCGCAGCTGGGGTCCGTCCCTGATCGACGGCCCGCCGTCGGGCGCAACGAGCAGGGCGGCGCCCCTGACCCGGCTCACCGCGTTGCTCGAGGACCTGGGGTTCCAACCCGAACGCATCAGGGCCGCGCGGGCCAAGCAGATCCGTTTGCGCCACTGCCCGTTCCTGGATCTGGTCGACGAGCACGCCGACATCGTGTGCGCGCTGCACCTGGGTCTGATGCAGGGTGCGCTGTCAGCGTTGAACGCACAGGTCACCGTGGATCAATTGGACCGCTTCGTCGAACCAGACCTCTGCGTCGCGCACATCGCACCCGCCGGCGAGCGCATGTGATCGGACTGGACGGCCTGTCTGCTCGTCGAACCACCATCGGCTACGACGGCGGTCGCCGCGATCACGAGCCTGACCGCCCTCGTCGTGCAGTTAGGCGTAGTGCGGCCCGAGCTCAACCGGCGCTCCAACCGCGTTCCAGCAGGATCGGAGAGGTCACATGACGAGGACTAACCCGAACGACGCTACCCCGGCATCGACTGCGGCGGTCGCGATCGAGCCCGCGCCGACCGAGTTTCACGTCTCAGCGCCGGCGCCCGCACGTGGCACGCTGTTCCTGCGAATGCTGCGCACAACCGATCACAAATTGATCGGCCGGATGTACCTGGTGACGTCGTTCGGATTCTTCGTCATCGGCGGGATCCTGGCTTTGCTGATGCGCGCCGAGCTCGCCCGACCGGGCATGCAATTCCTGTCGAACGAGCAGTACAACCAGCTGTTCACGATGCATGGCACGATCATGCTGCTGCTGTTCGCGACACCCCTGGTGTTCGCGTTCTCAAATCTCGTACTGCCGCTGCAGATCGGCTCACCGGATGTCGCGTTTCCGCGGCTGAACGCGCTGTCCTACTGGCTGTACCTGTTCGGTGCGCTGGTGACCGTCTCGGGTTTTCTGGCGCCGGGCGGCGCGGCCGACTTCGGCTGGTACGCCTACTCACCCCTGACCAGCGCGGCGAACTCACCCGGCGCCGGGGCAGATCTGTGGATCATGGGCCTCGCCGTCGCCGGCCTCGGCACGATCCTCGGGGCCGTCAACATGGTCACCACGGTGATCACGCTCCGCGCCCCCGGCATGACCCTGTTCCGTATGCCGATCTTCACCTGGAACATCCTGGTGACCAGCATGCTCGTGCTGCTGGCGTTTCCGCTGCTCACCGCGGCGCTGCTGGTGCTCTGGGCCGACAGGCATTTGGGCGCGCAGGTGTTCGACCCCGCCAACGGCGGCGCCATCCTCTGGCAGCACCTGTTCTGGTTCTTCGGCCACCCCGAGGTTTACATCGTCGCGATCCCGTTCTTCGGCATCGTCACCGAGGTCATCCCGGTCTTCAGCCGCAAGCCGCTGTTCGGCTACAAGGGCCTGGTCGGCGCGACCATCCTGATCTCGATGCTGTCCTTCAGCGTCTGGGCGCACCACATGTTCGCGACCGGCAATTGAGTCCGGGTTGATCACCGTCTCAGCAACAGCGATCCCCCTGCAACTCCGAGGAGGAATGTGGCTTGGCCGAATACGGATGCGAGCTACGAAACCGCATTCCGATCTCACCACGGTTGCAGATTAAAC
>JAVHVL010000433.1:0-5282 GCA_032160565.1 Pseudonocardiales bacterium
TGATGGGCGTGCTCGTGACCCAGCGCGTGGCCGTCCTCGTGATTGATCATGTAGACGCGGTAGGACTGGAGGTCGCCGACGTAGGACGCGGCACCACGCATCCAGCGAGCGTCGTTGAGCACCACCCGGTTGACCGGATTCGAGCCACCGGCCGGCAGGAAGCACGACGTCTCGATCGGGATGTCGTAACCGCACAGGCCACGCACCGTCATCGAGGACGTGAGCGTGACGTGGAAGTCGATCGCGCCGGAGTCCACCCGCTGCAGCGCGACATCGCCATGCCCGGCCCAGCTGCGGCGATCCGACAGCACCGTCTGCACCATCGACGCGAACTGGGTGAGGTTGACGCCGGTGATGCCGTTCTCCACCTCGATGCTGTACCGATGCAGCTGCCCCTTGCCGACGTCGGCGCTCGAGCCCTTCAGCATGCGGTAAGTGCCCGTGCCGGTCCTGGTGTACGCGGCGCCCGCTGGCAGGGCGGCGGCCGACAGCACGGTGTTCCGCGAGCCGCTGCCCGGCGTATCGGATTTCAGCGGGATGCTCCCGGACGCCGTGGGTGGCGCGACGTGCGCGCTGCCGGCGCCGGCATCGGCCTGCGGCGCCGCCTTGTCACCGCTGCCCTTCACGCTCAGCAGCGCCACGACGGTGATGACGATCAGCACGGGCAGCGCATAGGCCCGCCATCCGTACCGCCGCGCGAACTCGCGGATCGTCTCGCCGAATGTCGGGTCGTCGGCGCGGGCGCCGAAGGTCGCGACCCCACGCCGCGCGAGACCGACGTCGGCGCGCAGCTCGTCGTCGTCGCGGCCGTCGGCGACATCGGCGTCGATGGTGCGCGCGCCACGCCCCGGCGCGCTGCCCTCATCCCATGTCGGCACGTCTTCAGGCTGCCATATGGCGGGGGCGCTGGGCCGTAGCCCGCGTGTCTCCGCGTGCCCGAACCTGCCCCTTGCGCTCACGGCAGGCCCACTCGCCCCCGGTTACGCCGACTTGCGTGCGGCTGCCTTCTTGGCGGGCGCCTTCTTCGCGGCGGCCTTCTTCGCCGGCGCCTTCTTCGCCGGCGCCTTCTTCGCCGGCGCCTTATCGGTCGGCGCCCTATCGGTCGGCGCCTTGGTGGCCGGCGCCTTGGTGGCCGGCGCCTTCTTCGCCGCGGCCTTCGCGGCTGGGGCCTTGGGCGCGTCCGCACCGTGATCCGGCACGGCCCGCACGTCGCCGCGGCCGCGCTTGGCGGCCTCGACCGACGCCCGCAACGCGGACATCAGGTCGACCACATTGCCGGCGGTGGGCTGCGCCTCCGTCGGTTCGACGACCTCCCGGCCCTCGATCTTCGCGTCGATCACTTCCTGCAACGCCTGGCGGTAGTTGTCGGTGAACTGCTCCGGCTCGAAGTCGCCGGCCATGCTGGACACCAGCGACTCGGCCATCTGCCGCTCCTGCGGCCGCAGCTCGACGTCCTCGTCGAGGAACGGGAACGCCGGCTCGCGGACCTCGTCCGGCCAGAGCATCGTCTCCATCACGATCACGCCGTCGCGCACGCGCAGGGTGGCGAGCTGCTCCCGGTTGCGGATGGCGACCTTGACGATGGCCACCATCCCGCTGGCGGTGAGGGCGTCGCGCAGCAGCACGTACGGCTTTACGGCGTTCTTCTCCGGCTCGAGGTAGTAGCTCTTCGCGAAGTAGATCGGGTCGATCTCGTCCGCCGGCACGAACTGCAGCACGTCGACGGTGCGCGCGGTGGGCAGCGGCAGGTCGGCGAAGTCCTCGTCGGTGAGCACGACCGTCTCACCGTTGGGCAGCTGATAGCCCTTGGCGATGTCCCCATAGGCGACCTCGTCGCCGTCGGTCTCGGCCACCCGCTTGTAGCGGATCCGCGACCCGTCGGTGCGGCGCACCTGGTGGAAGCTGACGTCCTTCTCCTCGGTAGCCGTGTACAGCTTGACGCCGATACTCACCAAGCCGAAGGACACGGTGCCCTTCCAGATCGAGCGCATGTGCCGTATCCCCTCTACCGGGAGGTGTCGCCGAGCGTTGCCCTGGATAGTTACCCAGAATGTTAGGGGTGCGCCCGATGCTTGCAACCGCCGTTACCTCGCTGCCCCGCGGCGAGGGCTGGGCGTTCGAGTTCAAATGGGACGGCGTGCGCGCCCTCATCGACGTCGGCGAGGCCGGTGCGCGGATCTGGAGCCGCGCCGGCAACGAGGTCACCACGGCCTATCCGGAGCTCGTCGCGCTCGCCAGCGACGTCGGGGATGCCTTGCTCGACGGGGAGATCGTGGCATTCGGCGACGATGGCCGCCCGTCGTTCGACCGGCTGCAGAGCCGCATGCACGTCCGCTCCGTCGCCGACGCACGCCGGCTCGCGTCGGCGGCACCCGTCACGTTCGTCGCCTTCGACCTGGTGCGGCGCTTCGGTGTCGACCTCACCGCGCGCCCGTACCTCGAGCGGCGCGCGACGCTGGAGCGATGGGCGGCCGAGCGCCCCGGCTGGACGCTGAGCCCGTCCTTCGACGACGGCGAGGCCACCGAGGCCGCCGCACGGCAGCACGGCCTGGAGGGTGTCGTCGCCAAGCGCACCGGGTCGGCGTACCGCCCCGGGCTACGGAGCCCGGACTGGCAGAAGCTGCGCTTCGTCCGCTCGGGCGACTTCGTCGTCCTCGGCTGGGAGGGTGCCGCCGAGCACCCGGACGAGTTGAGTTCTGTGGTGCTGGGCTGTTACGTAGACGGCGTGTTGACCTACGCAGGCAAGGCTGGCAGCGGCCTGACCGCCCAGACCGCCCGCGAGCTGCGGGAGATGCTCGCGCCGTCGACCAGCTGCGCACTGCCGACGGCACCACCGCCGACCACGGGGCGGGTCGTGCACTGGGTGGTGCCCGGCGTCGTGGTCGAAGTCGGCTTCGTGACCTGGACCGACGACCGTCGCCTGCGCCATCCCGTGTTCCGCCGGGTCCGGGCGGACAAGACAGCGGACGAGGCGCTCGGCGATGCCTGAGCGGGTGACTGTCGAGGTCGCGGGCAGGACGCTGACCCTGTCCAACCTCGACAAGGTGCTGTATCCCCGGACCGGCTTCACCAAGGGCGAGGTGATCGACTACTACACGCGGATCGCCCCGGCGCTGCTGCCGCACCTCGCCGACCGGCCGTTGACCATCAAGCGGTACCCCAACGGGGTCGACGGGCCGTTCTTCTTCGAGAAGAACGCCGCGCGGGGCACGCCGGACTGGGTGCGCACCGTGACCCTGCCCGCGCCCGGGTCGACGAAGAACCGGGACACGATCGACTACGTCGTCGTGGACGAGCTCGCCACGCTCGTCTGGCTGGCCAACCTCGCCGCGCTGGAGCTGCACGTTCCGCAGTGGCGGGTGCCGAGACGCTCGCGCAAGCCACGCACCGATCTGATCGTCTTCGACCTCGACCCGGGCGCACCGGCGACGATCACCGACTGCTGCCGCGTTGCGCTGCTGCTGCGCGACGTGCTCGTCTCCGACGGCCTGGCCCCGCGCGCCAAGACGTCCGGGTCGAAGGGGATGCAGGTCAGCGCCCCGATCGACGTGGACGACCCGGAGCTGCCCTCGACGTACGCGCATGCGATGGCCCGCGCCCTCGAGGACGAGCACGGGGACCTCGTGGTGTCGCGGATGACCAAGTCGCTGCGGCCGGGCAAGGTGCTCGTCGACTGGAGCCAGAACAACCCGGCCAAGACGACCGTCGCGCCGTACTCCCTGCGCGCGCGCCCGGAGCCCACCGTGTCCACGCCGCTGGACTGGAGCGAGGTGGAGTCCGGCGCCGGCGGCGCAGTGCTGAGCTTCACGGCCGAGGAGGTCCTGAAGCGGGTCCAGGAGCGCGGCGATCTGTTCGCCGGCGTACTGGACGACGGGCTGCGGCAGCGCATCACGCCAACCATGGCTACCCGTAAGTAGACTTCGACGGCTGAGCGATTTCTCACCACTTCAGGAGATGCGGCGATGTCCAGCGCTGAGGGCGATTCCGCCGAGCTGTCGCGGGGCGGCCGGCTGCCCCGCTCGGCCCGCCGCAAGCAGCTGCTCGCGGCGGCACAGCAGGTGTTCGTGGCCAATGGTTACCACGCCGCGGCGATGGACGACATCGCCGAGCGCGCCGGCGTCTCCAAGCCGGTGCTCTGCCAGCACTTCCCCGGCAAGCTGGAGCTCTACCTCGCGCTGCTGGACACCCAGGCACAGGCGCTGAGCGATGCGGTGCACGACGCGCTGGCCGCCACGGACGACAACCGGCTACGCATCCACGGCGTCCTCACCGCGTACTTCGAATTCGTCGATCGGGCCGACGACGACGGCGCGTTCCGCCTGATCTTCGAGACCGACCTCGGCAACGACCCGGTGGTCCGGGAGCGCGTCGAGGCGGTCACCCAGAAGACGATGGAGGCCGTTGCCGACACCGTCGCGGGCGACACCGGACTCGGCCGCGCCGAGGCGGAGCTGCTGTCCACCGCGCTGACCGGTGCGGCTCAGGTGGCGGCTCGCTGGTGGCTGGCCAGTGATCGCCCGGTCTCGCAGGCCGACGCCATCCGGCTGCTGGAGTCCCTGCTGTGGCGCGGCATCTCGAACTTCCCCCGCCAGGGCGAGGGCGGTCACTGACGTTCGCTGTCGGCGCAGTCGCCGCTGCGGCGGCTGCGGGTGCCGTCGACTAGCGTGGGAACTCACTCGCTTCATCAACCGCTTACCGCAGGAGGACCCGCGTGGAGGTCAAGATCGGCGTGCTGCACACGCCGCGCGAGATCGTGCTCGAGAGCGCGCAGACCCCGGCGGAGGTCGAGGAGCTCGTCGCGGACGCCCTCAAGAGCGTGGACGGGCAGCTGGCGCTGAGCGACGAGCGTGGCCGCAAGGTGATCGTGCCGGCCAACCTCATCGCGTACGTCGAGATCGCCCAGGCCGACGTGCGCCGGGTCGGCTTCGTCGCCGGCTGAGGTCAACTCACTGCTCCTCGCCGACGTAGCGCGTCTCGAAGCCGAACGGCAGCCGGAACGGGAACGCGAACAGGTGGTAGTGGTTGGACGTGTCGAGGGCTCTGCTGTCGGCCGGGTACAGCTCGACGGCCTCCCACTCCGGGCCGCACAGCTCGTTCTTGACGCGCTGCAGCTCACGCCAGTCGTGCCGGTTGTCGTTCTCGACGGTCCGGATGGACAGGTGGACGCCGTCGGACACGTCGGGGTCGCCGGAGTGGATCGGGCGTACGTACACCAGGTAGTGGCTGTTGGCCCAGAACGTCTGCTCCCCCGCGAGCACCGAGGCGTCGGGCGAGCCGTCGGG
>JAVHVL010000462.1:0-3383 GCA_032160565.1 Pseudonocardiales bacterium
GGCCGCAGCTTCGACTCCGACAATCCGACGAGCTCCTGGCCGCGATAGCGGACCGAGCCGCCGGTCGGACGCACCAGCCCGAGCAGCGCCCGACCCAACGTCGACTTGCCGGAGCCGGACTCGCCGACGACGCCGAGCACCTCCCCCTCGGCCAGCGCGATGTTCACCCCGTCCACGGCGTGCACCGTGCCGGACGAGCCGCCGAGCAGGCGGGCCACCGCGTTCTTGCGCAGCGCGAAGTCGACGTGCAGGTCGGAGATCGACAGGAGCGGTTCAGGCTTCGTCTGCAACGGACACCTCCTGGCGCTGGAGCGGGCGCCGGTCCGCCTCGCTGAGCGACGGGTCGAGCAGCCAGCACTCCGCCTGCTGTACGCCGCTGGCGATCAGCGGCGGGAAGCGGTCGACGCAGACCTGCATCGCGTGCGCGCAGCGCGGATGGAACCGGCAACCCGGCGGCGGCGCCACCAGATCGGGCGGCGCACCCGGGATCGAGTGCAGCTCCTGAGTGGTGAGGGAGATCGTCGAGCGCAGCAGGTCCTGCGTGTACGGATGCTTCGGTGCCGCGAACACCTCGCGCACCGGCCCCTGCTCGACGATGCGCCCCGCGTACATCACCGCCACCCGGTCGCAGGCCTCGGCGACGATGCCGAGGTTGTGCGTGATGAGCAGGATGGCCGGCGCGTAGTGCTCGCGGATGTCGACGAGGATGCGCAGGATCTGCGCCTCCACCAGCACGTCCAGTGCGGTCGTGGGCTCGTCGGCGACGATGAACTTCGGGCGCAGCGCGAGCGCCAGCGCGATCATGATTCGCTGCCGCATGCCGCCGGAGAACTCGTGCGGGTAGTTGTTGTACCGGGTCGGCGGGATGCCCAGCGAGCGCAGCGCCCCGAGCGCGCGGTCCCGCACCTCGCCCTTCGACAGCCGGGGCTCGTGCACCTTGAGCACCTCGGTGAAGTGCTCGCTGATCTTCATCAGCGGGTCGAGGCGCGTCATCGGCTCCTGGAAGATCAGCCCCATCCCGGCCCCACGGATTCGCTCACGCTCCTTCTTCGACAGGCTCAGCAGGTCGCGACCGTCGAACTGGATGTCGCCACCGATGGCAGCGCCGCGCGGCACCAGCCCCATCAGCCCGCGCCCCAGCGTCGACTTGCCGCAGCCGGACTCGCCGACCAGCCCGAGCACCTCGCCGGGGCGCAGCGCGAAGCTCACCCCGTCGACCGCCTGCACCGGCCCGGCCGGCCCGGCGTACCAGACGCGCAGGTCGTGGACATCGAGCACGGGGGCGGTCATGCGCCGGCCTTCGAGACCGAGCCGGTCGCGTGCCGCTCCGGCAACACGACCTGCTTCAACTTCGTCGTACGCAGCAGCGGGTTGAGCACGTCGTTCAGGCTCTCCCCCACCAGCGTGACGCCGACGACGATCAGCGCGATCGCGACGCCGGGGTACACGCCCGTCCACCAGATGCCGTTGCTCGTGTCGGAGATCGCCTTGGCCAGGTCGTGCCCCCACTCCGCGCCTGAGGACGGCTCGATGCCGTAGCCGAGGAAGCCCAGGCCGGCGAGGGTGAGGATCGCGTCGCCGGCGTTGAGTGTCGCGATCACCGGCACGGTCTGCACGACGTTGCCGAAGATGTACCGCGTCATGATCGCGAGAGGTGAAGCACCGAGGGTCTTCGCCGCCTCGACGTACGGCTCCTCCCGCGCGGCGACCGTTGCGTTGCGCACGACCCGGAAGTATTGCGGGACGTACACCACGGTGATCGAGATCGCGGCAGACAGGATGCCGCCCGCCTTACTGCTCGAGCCGCCGGCGATCGCGATCGAGACGATGATCGCCAACAGCAGCGAGGGAAAGGCGAAGAGCGCATCGGTGACGAGGACGAGCACCCGGTCCAGCAGGCCGCCGAAGTAGCCGGAGACGAGCCCGAGCGGGACGCCGGCCACGATCGACAGCAGCACGGCGAGCACGATCACCTCGAGCGCCGTCTGCGCGCCGAACACGACACGGGAGAACACGTCCTCGCCACCCGAGGTGGTCCCCATCCAGTGCTGCGCGGACGGCGCCGTCAGCCGGCCGAACACCTTGCCGTTCTCGCGATCCTGGTTGAACCCGTACGGCGCGATCTGTGACGCGAAGACGGCGACCACGGTGAAGAACAGCACGATCAGCGCGCCGGCGACGAGCATGCCGCGCTGGAACCCGGCGGTCGCGCGGATCGCGTCCAGGCCCGGGATCCGGCTGTGCTTGCGCCCGGACGGCAGCGCGACGGCGGCCTCGGTCCCCTCGAGTTCCGGCAGATTGATGCTCACGTCAGTACCTCACTCGTGGATCCACCATGGCGGCGACGACATCGATCAGGAAGCTGACGAAGGCCACGATGACGGCCGTTGCGGTGACGATGCCCTGCACAGCGACGTAGTCCTGCCTGCCGAGGTAGTAAGCCAGCTTGTAGCCGAGCCCCTGCCACTCGAACGTCGTCTCCGTGAGTACCGCGCCGCCGAGCAGGGAGGCTACCTGCAGCCCCATCACCGTCACGACCGGGATCAGCGCGTTGCGAAATGCGTGCTTGCGGATCACCCGCCGCTCCGGCACGCCACGGGCACGCGCGGACTCGACGTAGTCCGCGCGCATCGTCTGCAGCAGGTTCACGCGCACCAGGCGGAGGAACACACCGGCCACGAGCATGCCCAGGGTGATCGCCGGGAGCACCGTGTGCCGGAGCACGTCCCACACGTAGGACGGGTTGCCGTACTGGATCGCGTTGATGATGTAGATGTGCGTGTTCGGCGCCACGTTGTTGATGTCGACCTCGACGGCCGGGCTGGCGCGGCCGGACGCGAAGAACCACGTCAGCTTCGTCGCGAAGAGCAGCTTGAGCAGCAGCCCGAGGAAGAACACCGGCACGGCGTACGCGAGCACGGCGAACAGCCGTAGCCCGACGTCCGGCAGCCGGTCGCGGTAGCGGGCGGCGACGCGCCCCAGCGGCACGCCGATCACGAGGGCCAGCAGCACCGCCCAGAAGGTGAGTTCGAGCGTGGCCGCACCGTTGACGACCAGGATGTGGCTGATCCTGGTGTTGTCGGTGAGCGACTTGCCGAAGTCGAGGTGGGATACACCGACCAAGTAGTGCCAGTACTGCGTCAGCAGCGGCTTGTCGAGGCCGGCCGAGTGCCGCCGGATCGCGATCTCAGCGGGCGACAGCCGCCCGCCGAACGCGGACTGGATGGGGTCGCCGACTACCCGCAGAACGAAGAAGACGAGCGTGACGAGGATCCACACCATCGGGATCACCAGGAGCAGTCGGGTGATCAGGTAGGTGCGCAGCGATCCGGACGAAGTCGTGGTCGTCGTTGCCACGGTGGCCCTTCCCGAAGTCAGGGGCG
>JAVHVL010000463.1:0-4439 GCA_032160565.1 Pseudonocardiales bacterium
GAGCAGGCCCTGAACCGCCTCGGTGAGGACCCGCCCGAGGACGATGAGCTCGACGAAGTCTGGCCCGTCGGGGATCTCGACCTGTTCGCCGATCTTGACCTGCCCGAGGACGACATGGAGCAGATCCTCGACGACATGGACGCCTACCCCGACGAAATGCTCGACGCGATCGTGGAGCGGATCGGGATCGGGGATGAGTACGCGCAGGCCACCGAGTCGGCGAGGGCTGTGCGGTGAGCTACTTCGCGGCGGTCCTTTCCCGGACCGGTGATCGATGGCGGGCCGTGGAGGTCTCCCTCGACGACTGCGAGAGCCTCACCGATCTGGCCGACACCGCCCGCGACGTCCCCGGTGAGCTACGGCTGCTGCTCGTCGAGCAGGACGACGAGTACGCCGCGGTCATCCGCGTCGACGACGAGGACGACGAGCCGCGCGCGTTCCTGTCCGACGGGCACGCCGCCGACATGTACTCGCTGGCGGAGGTGATCGCCGAGGAGCTGGCCGAGATCGGCGAGGACGAGCTGACCGACGACGACAACATCCTCGGCGACGCGCCGCCCGCGCATGACAGCGCGCCGTTCGGCGACGCGGACATCGTCGAGGATCTCGGCACGTCGGCGGCGGACCTGCTGGCGATGTGCGCACACGAGGGCACGCTGCCGATGGACGTGCTCGTCGCGGTATGCGAGAAGGCCGGCTGCGGCACTCCGTTCGACGACCTCCGAGCTTGAGGGAACCCGGTTGAGCGTTGCCGACGAGGCTGCCGTTACGGCGGCGCTCGTCGTCGCACGTGACGCGCTCGCCGTCGGTGAGGTGCCCATCGGCGCCGTCGTCCTCGACCCGCTCGGCGCGGTGATCGCGTCCGCCCACAACGAGCGCGAGCTCGGCCACGACCCCACCGCGCACGCCGAGGTCGTGGCGCTGCGGCGAGCCGGCGAGGTGCTCGGTTCGTGGCACCTGGACGGCTGCACTCTCGCCGTCACCCTGGAGCCGTGCACCATGTGCGCCGGCGCGGTGGTGCTGGCCCGGATCGAGCGGTTGGTCTTCGGCGCGTGGGACCCGAAGGCCGGCGCGGTCGGATCGCTCTGGGACGTGGTGCGCGACCGGCGGCTGAATCACCGCCCCGAGGTGGCCGCCGGCGTCTGCGCCGACGAGTGCGCGGCGCTGCTGGCCGGCTTCTTCGCCGCCAAGCGCTGACCCGCGTATCACCTCGGCCGGCGCAGCCTCCTCCCAGGCGTCGGTTCGTCTTTGCAGCGCGGTGAGGATCGCGCGGGCGGCCTCTGGGGGAATGCCATGCTTCACGACTACCTGCGGTCAGTCAGGCCGCACCTGCGCAGACGCGCAGCCACGGTGACGGTGCTGACGCTTGCGCTCGGCACCGTCATCGTCGCCGGTGCGGTACCGGCCGCTGCCGGAACGTCGAGCAATGCGACGACGCTGACCGGCTCCACCACGCTGGCGCATGCCACCGCGAGCGGGGACTTCGGTCCGCTGCACGCGCAGGCCGACGCCGACGTCTCGCTGGACTGGAGTCAGGTCGCGGCGGTCTCCGTGAACTGGGACGACAACCTCGTCCGGCAGGGTCGCAACCTGGACCCGCAGGTGGCGTACACCCGTCCGGTCCCCGGATCCATGTCGGTGACCTACAGCGTCTCGGCCAGCCTGAGCTGGGACACCCTGTCGGCCAGTGTCAGCGCCAGCATCGTGGCCAGCGGGCCGTGCGACCTCAAGGCCGGCGGACCCGACTACGTGTGCCACCTGGCGAGCGCCGACTACCCGGTCCTCGACCCGAGCATCTTCGCCGTCGGCCTGCCCTACGTGGACCTCGCGCTCGCCGCTGACGTCACCGTCACGCCCAACGGCATCGACACGTTGCGCACGGCGACGTTCGACGGCACACCCGCCGGTACCGCGAACCTGGCACTGCAGGAGTCCCCGATCACCGACTCCCTCGCCGTCCCCTGCTCCGCCGGCGTGGGCGACACCCTCGGCTACCAGCTCGGCGGCCTGTCCGTGACCGACGGCCTGAGCGTGCAGACCGGGCTCGAGTTCAAGGTGGGCGTGATCGCGCCCAACCCGATCACCGTCACGCCCGGCTTCAAGGTGGAGTTCACCGACCAGACCGTGCCGCTCGCCACGACCGCCGGATCGGTCGATGTGACCGGTGCCGGGGTGTCGTCCTCGCTCGGTGCGATCCAGAAGAACAACATCCCGCCGGTGCTGAGCGTGGCGCCATCCTTCAGTGGCAACGAAGGCAGCCCGATCACCTTCGGCGCGTCCGCGAGCGGCCCGTGCGCCGCGGGCGGTTCGTACAAGTGGACGTTCAGCGACGGCACGTCGGAGTTCGGCGCGACCGTGCAGCACACGTTCACCGACAGCGGCCCGCACAGCGGCCAGGTGAAGATGACCGACACGACCGGCCTGACCGACATCCAGGACTTCTCGGTGTCGGTCGCGAACCTCGCGCCGAACGTGAAGGTCATTCCGGCGGCGCCGACCGTCGCGTGGGGGCGCTCGCTGACCCTTCAGGCGCAGGCCGTCGACCCCGGCTCGGGCGACCAGCCGTACCTGATCTACGAGTGGAACTTCGCCGACAACACGCCGATCGTGACCGGCGGGGCGAGCCAGACCCACGAGTGGGCCCTGCCCGGCAGCTACGCCGCGTCGGTGAAGGTGTGCGACGACGACGGTGGCTGCACCACCGAGCCGTTCACCGTGACCGTCCGCATGCGCAGCACCACCACCGGATACATCGGTGACACGGCCGGCGTGTACTCCGCGTCGACCAGCGTGGCCGGCTCGCTCGTGGACGAATACGGCCAGGCCGTCAACGGTGCGACGCTGGACTTCATGCTCGGCGGGAACTCCGCCGGCTCCGCGGTGACCGGTGCGGCAGGTACGGCCAGCCACACCACCACCGTGGACCTGGTGGCCGGCAACTACACGGTGTCGTCGTCCTTCGCGGGCAACGCGATGTACGCCGCCTCCGGTCCGGCGAGCACGGGCTACGCAGTGTCGGTGATGGGCACGTCGCTCGGCTACACCGGCAGCGTGGCGGGGTCGCCGAACAAGTCGACACCGCTGTCGGCGAAGCTGACCGACAACCTCGCTCGCCCGCTCGCCGGCCGTACGATCACGTTCGTGGTCGGCGGCCAGACCGCCAGCGCGGTCACCAACGCCAGCGGCGTGGCCGCGACGGCGCTGGTGCTCAACCAGAAGCCGAACCGCTACCCGCTGTCGGTTTCCTGGAGCGGCGAGGCAGGCAAGTACGCGGCCAGTTCGCAGGCACTTTCGTTCAGCCTGAACAAGAAGTGAGTTGAGCAACGTGGCCCCCGCCCTACCTGGGCGGGGGCCACGTTGTCGGTCGGGACCCCTGTATCCTGTCCGACGGTGGCGTGTCCGAGCGGCCAAAGGAGCACGCCTCGAAAGCGTGTGAGGTTAACGCCTCCGTGGGTTCGAATCCCACCGCCACCGCCAATGGACCCCCCCGTATTTGCTGGCTTCCAGTCCCAGCGAGTACGGAGGCCCGTCCGATGCGAAACCCCCGTGGTAGCCAGTGTGGTAGCCAGCTGGTAGCCAGCCCTGGCCAAACCCGGCGCGATCCGGCTGACCATGCGAGCCGTTGCCGCCACCTCTTCGTGGTGAACCCCGACCGGGGCGAACTGCGAAAGTGGGTGAACCGCATGACCCAGTCGACGCAGCTGTCCGCTGTGACACCTACCCCGACCGGCGTCATCCGCGCCGTCGAGGCGCGCCTGGACGGACTGGAACGCGAACTCGCCGCCGCCCGCCGAGCACTGGTCGAGGCCGAGGCCGAGCTCACCGCCGCCCGAGCCCGCCGCGACCTTGAGCCCGATGCGCTGACCACCGACCAGGTCGCCCGCGTCCTCGGCCTGTCCCGTTCCACCATCAATACCTTGATCAGCCGCCGCGACCTGCGCTCGGTCAAGATCGGCGCCGCCCGCCGCGTGCTGCGCCGCGACCTCGACGCCTACCTCGCCACGCTCGCCTCCGGCGGCGCCGCATGAGCAGGGCCGCCGACGGCCGGTCCTCGATCCACCGCCGCGCCGACGGCACCGGATGGGACGGCTGGATCTCCTACGGCACCGACGCCGCTACCGGCAAACGCCGCCGCCGCCACGTCCGCGGCCGCACCAAGGCCGAGGTCGCCGACAAGCTCAAAGCCCTCGAAGCCGCCCGCGCCCGCGGCGTCATCAGCACCGGCCCCGACGTCACCCTGCACAGCTACCTGGCCGCCTGGGTCAAGGCCCGCGACACCGTCGTCCGGCCCAACACGCTGGCCGGCTACCGCACCGACCTCAAACACGTCGAACGCTCCGGCGTCGGCAACGTCAAACTCCAGGCGCTCACCGCCGAGCACGTGGAACGCGTCTATCGCCACGTCCTCGCCGCCGGCTGCGGACCCGGGACCGTCGCCC
>JAVHVL010000650.1:0-5665 GCA_032160565.1 Pseudonocardiales bacterium
GCGGTCGTCTCCTTCGTCCTCATCGTTATCCCGGGCCCGAGCGTGCTGTTCGTCGTGGGCCGGGCGCTCGCGCACGGGCGGCGCACCGCCTTGGCCACGGTGATCGGCAACGCACTGGGGGTCTACATCGTCGCCGGGTGCGTCGCGTTCGGTGTCGGCACCGTGGTCCAGGACTCCGCCATCGTGTTCAACGCCGTCCGCCTCGCGGGCGCGGCATATCTGATCTGGCTGGGCGTGAACGCGGTCCGCGCCCGCCATTCGATGGCCGACGCGCTGGAGCAGCGCACCCCGCCGCGCAGCGACCGGCGGACGGTGTGGGAGGGGTTCGTCGTGGGCGTGGCGAACCCGAAGGTTTTCATCCTGTTCGCCGCGGTGCTGCCGCAGTTCATCGACCGCTCGGCCGGTCACGTGCCGCTGCAGATGCTGGTGCTGAGCCTCGTCTCCGTCGTGATCGCCCTGCTCTCGGACACCGCATGGGGGCTCGCGGCGAGCGGTGTCCGGTCCTGGTTCGCCCGCTCGCCCCGCCGGCTGCGGCTCGTCGGCGGTGCCGGCGGCGTTGCGATGATCGGGCTGGGTGTCAGCGTCGCCGTCACGGGCCGCAGCGACTGACCCGCGACGCGGTCAGTTGCCGTCAGTCGGGGTCGCCTGCGTACTCGACGAGCAGGTGCCGCAGGCGGGTGCGCCGCGGCAGCGTGCCGACCTGCCGCACCGCCCGGGCCAGCGCCGGCCCCGCGGCATGGACGACGGACAGGTGCCGCTGCGCCCGCGTCATCGCCGTGTAGACCAGTGGCCGGGACAGCATCCCGCCCGCCTCGGGCGGCACCACCACGACCACCGCCGGGAACTCCGAGCCCTGCGCGCGGTGCACGGTGATCGCCCAGCCGTGCAGCAGGTCGGCCAGCGCCTTGCCCTTGACCTCCGCGGGCCCTGACGCGAAGTCGACGGTCACCGCGCCGCCACGCTCCACCTCGGCGACGACACCGACCTCACCGTTGGCGTAGCCGACCGGCTCCGCCTCGAAGTGGTTCGCCGTGGCCACCACCCGGTCGCCGACGTCGAAGCGCCCCGGCCCGGGATTGAGTTCAGCCTTCAGCGCATCGTTGAGCGCCTTCGTTCCGGCACCGCCGCGGTGCACCGGGGTGACCACCTGCACCTGGTCGGCCGGGATGCCGAGCACCCGCGGGATCGAGTCGGTGACCAGCTGCACCACCCGGTGCGCTGCGTCGGCCGAGCCGCGAGCGGGCACCACGACCACCTCGCGCGTGGGGTCGTCCACCGGCGGCAGCTCGCCCTGCCGCACCGCCATCGCCAGCCGGGCGATCGCGCCGCCCTCGGCCTGCCGGTAGAGCGTCGCGAGCTCGGTGACCGGCACGGTACCCGAATCGATGAGGTCACCCAGCACCCTGCCCGGGCCGATGGACGGCAACTGCGCCGCGTCACCGACGAACACCAGATGCGTGCCGTCGGTGCATGCGGACAACAGGGCGTCGGCCAGCTCGACGTCGAGCATGGAGGCCTCGTCGACGACCACGACGTCCTCATCCAGCGGCCACTCCGCACCGCGCGCGAAGCCGCCGTCGAAGCTCACGCCGTCCGTGGACTGGCGCGGCTGGGCCCCCAGCAGCCGGTGGATCGTCGAGGCCGGCGACTCGCAGAGCTCCTCCAACCGCTTCGCCGCCCGCCCCGTCGGCGCCGCGAGCGCCACCGACTTTCCGGCGTGCTCGGCCAGCGAGACGATCGCGGCGACCGTCCGGCTCTTGCCGGTGCCCGGTCCGCCGGTCAGGACGCTGACACCCGACTGCAGGGCTGCGGTCACCGCAGAGCGCTGCGCCTCGTCGAGGGACCGCGACTCCGCGCGCTTCAGATCGGCCTCGATCGGCTCGGCCGTCGCCACCAGCCGGGCGATGCTCTGCGCGATCCCGTCCTCGGCCTCGACGTAGCGCGCCAGCCCGAGCAGCGAGATCTTGCCGTCCTCGAACGCCAGCACCGACGCGGCCTCGATCGCCGCATCCACTGCCTCCGCGGGATCGCCCGCGCCGAACTCGGCGAGGGCGTGCTCGACATCGCTCCGGACGCCCAGCGTGTGGCCGTCCCGCGCCTGGCGGGCCAGCACGTAGCCCACCATCGCGCGCGCCCGGCGCGGGTCGTCGCGCCGTACCCCGGGGATCGCTACCCGTGCCACGCGGTCCGAGTCGGCGGGCGTCACGCCGTACACGCCCAGCAGCCGCCACGGGTCGTCGCGCAACAACCGGGCCGCCGGCGGCCCGAGCGCGTCCACGACCCGCGAGGCGATCCGCGCCTCGACCGACGCCGGCACCAGCAGCTCGACCACCTCGTACACCGGGCCGGCCGCGATGAACGACGACAGCAGCCGCCCGGCCCGCGTGGGGCCGACCTTCGGCAGCGCCGCCAGGTTCGTCGCGCTGACGTCCGCCGGGCTATGGATACCGGCGTCCCCGAGCGCGGCCGCGAGGGCGGGCCCCAGCCCGGGCCACAGCCGCGCCGAGCAGAACGCCGCGAACACCGGATCCGGAGTGGTCATCGCTGGCTCAGCGCACGTTCTCCGGGTACTCGAAGGCCGGCGCGGACACGTCGTCCAGCGCCTGGCAGATCTCGTACGGCAGGTCGAGGTTCTCGGACGCCAGCGCCGCGGTCAGCTGCCCGAGTGTGCGGGCACCGAGGATCGGCGCGGTGACTCCGGGGCGATCACGCAGCCAGGCCAGCGCCACCGCGACGGGGGAACTCGCCAGCCCCTCTGCCGCGGTTGCCACCGCCTCCACGACGCCGGCGGCGCCTGGGCGCTGCATCGAGGCCAGGTTGCCCCCGCCGACCGCCGCCCGCGAATCCGTCGGGACGCCGCCGCGATACTTGCCGGTCAGCACACCGCCGCCGAGCGGCGAATACGGCAGCACGCCGACCCCGAGCACGTCGCATGCCGGCACGACCTCCCGCTCGACGCCGCGGTCCAGCAGCGAGTACCGCACCTGGTTCGCCACGATCGGGGCGCGCCCCGGGACGGCACGCTGCCACGTCGCCGCGCGCGCCACCCGCCAGCCGGAGTAGTTCGAGACGCCGACGTAGCGCACCTTGCCCGAGGCCACCGCCGCATCGAGCGCGGACAGCGTCTCCTCGTGCGGCACGGAGTCGTCGATGTAGTGCACGTACCACAGGTCGATGTAGTCGGTGCCGAGCTTGCGCAGCGACTCGTCCAGACGCCGCAGCAGAGCCCCGCGCGAGGCGTCCACGTGCCGCTCGTCACCGGTGCGGGTGATCCCCGCCTTGGTCGCGATGACCAGCTCGGAGCGGGGGACAACGTCCGCGACGAGCTGGCCGAGGATTCGTTCCGCCTCGCCGAAGCCGTAGGAGACCGCGGTGTCCACCAGCGTTCCGCCGGCGTCGCGGAAGGCCACCAGCTGCGCGGCGGCCTCGTCCGCGTCCGTCTCCGAGCCCCACGTCATTGTGCCGAGACCGAGGTGGGACACCTTCAGGCCGCTGCCACCCACACTGCGCTGCTCCACGCGGAGAAACTACCGGCTCGGCGCGGCGGGGCCCCGACGGGTGGTCGCTATGGTGGCGCGGTGGAGCTCGGAGCCGACCTACCGCGCGCGGACGCCTGATGACCCTTCTGCAGGCCGTGGTGCTCGGCATCGTGCAAGGTCTGACCGAGTTCCTGCCGATCTCCTCGACGGCGCACCTGCGCATCGTGCCCGCGTTGTTCGGCTGGCACTTCCATCTCGGCGGTACGACGACGAACGATCCCGGTGCGCCGTTCACCGCGGTGATCCAGCTCGGCACCACGCTGGCGATCATCATCTATTTCTGGCGCGAGCTGCTGCACGTCGCGGTTGCCTGGGTGCGCGGGCTCTACGACCGCTCGGTGCGCAGCTCGCTGGAGTACAAGCTGGGCTGGTACCTGCTGCTGGCCACCATCCCGGTAGGCGCGTTCGGCCTGGTGTTCAGCCACCAGATCGAGACCGGCGCCCGCAACCTATGGCTGATCGCCGTGGCGCTCATCGCGGGCGCGGTAGCCCTCGGCGCGGCGGAGCGGGTCGGTAGCCGCACACGCGACGAGGAGCAGATCAACACCATGGACGCGGTGGTCGTCGGCGGCGCCCAGGCGCTGGCGCTGATCCCAGGGGCGTCGCGGTCGGGCACCACCATCACCGCGGGGCTGTTCCGCGGCCTCGATCGGGAGACGGCCGCCCGCTTCTCCTTCCTGCTGTCCATCCCCGCCGTCGTCCTCTCCGGCGCGTACGAGGCGGGGCGGCACCTCAACGACAAGGGCTCGCCGGGAGCCGGCCTGACCGGCATAGCCCTCATCTTCGCCTTCGTCGTCGGGCTGGCGTCGATCGCCTGGCTGATGCGCTGGCTGACCAGCCACAGCACATTCATCTTCATCTATTACCGAATAGCCCTCGGCGTGCTGCTCATCGTTCTGCTCAGCACCGGTGTGCTGGACGCGACGAAGTAGATGTCGACGCTCCTCCTCGTCCGGCACGGCCTGACGGCCATGACCGGCCCCGTGCTCGCGGGGCGGACGCCCGGCCTGCACCTCGACGAGCGGGGCGAGAAGCAGGCCGCTGACGTGGCCGCCCGGCTCGCGGTGCTGCCCCTCACCGCCGTGGTCACCAGCCCGCTCGAGCGGTGCGTCGAGACGGCTACCGCCATCCGGACCGCGCAGGAGGAGGCCGGCCGCGAGCCCGCCTGGGCGGTCGAGGAGCGCCTGATCGAATGCGGCTACGGCGACTGGACCGGCAAGCAGATCAAGGACCTGGCGAAGGACCCGCTCTGGCGGACCGTCCAGGTCCAGCCGTCGGCGGTGCGCTTCCCCGGCGGCGAGAGCATCGCGGAGATGGCCACCCGCGCGATCGCGGCCGTGCGGGGCTGGGACGCGCGGCTGGGCGCGGACGCCATCTGGGTCGCCTGCACGCACGGGGACATCATCAAGGCCGTCCTCGCCGACGCGCTCGGGCTGCACCTCGACCATTTCCAGCGGATCGTGCCCGACCCCGCGTCCGTGTCGGTCATCCGGTACACCGACGCCCGGCCCTACGTGCTGCGGACCAACGACGTGGGGGGCGACCTGGCCGCCTTCGCCCCGCCGGCCAAGAAGCGGCGGAGGCGCAGCGCGAGCGATGCGACGGTCGGCGGCGGCGCCGGAGCGGGGGCCGTCTGAGGAAAGCGGCGGGCGCCGTCTGAGGAAAGCGGCGGGCGCCGTCTGACGAAAGCGGCGGGCGCCGTCTGAGGAAAGCGGCGGGCGCCGGGCCATTAGGATTGAGCCATCATGCCGCGCCAGTTCTTTTTGTTCGAGCGACCCAGCCGTTTTGTGGCGGGCACCGTCGGCACGCCCGGCGAACGGACGTTCTACCTGCAGGCGACGGACGGCAACCGCATTGTTTCCGTAGCGCTGGAGAAGCAGCAGGTCGCGGTCCTGGCCGACCGGCTCGAGCAGCTGCTCGACGAGGTCGTCAGCCGTACCGGGACGGCACTGCCGGCCGCGGACTTCGACACCGAGGCCCTCGAACAGCCCGTTGACGAGGAGTTCCGGGTCAGCGCAATGGGGCTGGCCTGGGACGGCGACCAGGGGCTGGTGGTCATCGAGGCGCAGGCGCCCACCGAGGACGTCGAGGAGGCCGAGGAGACGCTGCTCGAGGACGTGGAAGAC
>JAVHVL010000657.1:0-6888 GCA_032160565.1 Pseudonocardiales bacterium
CGGGGCCCGCATGCTGGTCTCTTGAAATCAAGACGGTTGGATAGGGTGCGGGCGTGACTGAATCGGCGACCGAGCGCACCCTCGTCCTCGTCAAGCCGGACGGTGTGGCCCGCGGGCTCGCCGGCGAGGTGCTGCGGCGCATCGAGCTCAAGGGTTACCGCCCCGTCGCCCTGGAGCTTCGCTCCGCGACCCCCGAACTGCTCGCCAAGCATTACGCGGAGCACGAGGGCAAGGCGTTCTACCAGCCGTTGGTCGACTTCATGCTGGCCGGCCCGGTTGTCGCGATGGTCGTCGAGGGGCACCGGGTGGTCGAGGGGTTCCGCTCGCTGGCCGGCGCAACCGATCCGACTGTCGCTGCCCCCGGAACGATCCGCGGTGACTTCGGCCGCGACTGGGGCGGCTCGGTGCAGAAGAACCTGGTGCACGGATCGGACTCGGCAGACTCCGCCGCGCGGGAGATCGCGCTGTGGTTCCCCGGCCTCTGAGCGCGGTCCTTCGCCCCGCTCCGTGCTCCGCGGATTCGCCACAGTAGTCACACCAGTAACGGCACTCCCGCGCGTCGCAACCCGGTTTCACGTCGGGCGAACAATACGATCACGGCAGACTTCCCCCGTTCTGTGAAGGGTTTTGCCGTGACGTTCACCCCGCTGGCCCGGCTGTCGCTGGTGTCCCAGCGCGGCGGAGACCTGCTCGGCGGTGACCTCGCGATCGACCTCGGCACCGCGAACACCCTGGTGTACGCCCGCGGCCGCGGCATCATGCTCAACGAGCCGTCGGTGGTGGCGGTGGACACCACCAGCAACTCCGTCGTGGCCGTCGGCGCGGAGGCGAAGCGCATGCTCGGCCGCACGCCGGGGCACATCCGGGCGGTCCGGCCGATGCAGGACGGCGTGATCGCCGACTACGAGGTCACCGCGGAGATGCTGCGGTACTTCGTGCGCAAGGTACTGCGCCGCCGCGGCTCGTTCACCGGGCCGCGCGTCGTCGTGTGCGTACCGGGCGGCATCACCAGCGTGGAGCAGCGCGCGGTGAGCGAATCGGTGTACGCCGCCGGGGCCCGCCGCGTGCACATCATCTCGGAGCCGATGGCGGCCGCGATCGGGGCGGGGCTGCCGGTGAACCAGCCCTCGGGCTCGATGGTCGTGGACATCGGCGGCGGCACCACCGAGACGGCGATCCTCGCGCTCGGCGGCATCGTCGCTTCTACCAGCCTGCGGGTGGCCGGCAACGCGCTCGACAACGCGATCGTCGAGCACATCCGCGCGGAGTTCTCGCTGCTGATCGGCGAGCGCACCGCCGAGGAGCTCAAGATCTCCGTTGGCTCCGCCTTCCCGGTGGCCGGGCCGAAGAACGCGGAGATCCGCGGACGGGACGTCGGCTCGGGGCTGCCGCGCAACGTCTCCGTCTCCGGGGATGAGCTGCGCAAGGCGATGGACCCGCCGATTGCGCGAATCGTGGCCGCCGTGCGCTCCACCCTGGACCGGTGCCCGCCAGAACTGGCCGGTGACCTCGTCACGAGCGGCATCGTGCTGACCGGCGGCGGGGCGCTGCTGCGCGGGCTCGATGCCCGGCTGCAGCACGAGATCGGCATCCCGGTGCTGGTCGCGGAGCGCCCGCTCGACTCGGTGGTGCTCGGCACGGGCACCGTGGTCGAGCACTTCGACCAGCTGCAGAAGGTCGTCGTCGACGGCCATCGTCGCTGAGAGCCCGGCGCGATGCGGCGGCTGACCCGGCGGCAGCGAGTTGCCGCGTTCGTTCTGGCGGCCCTGGCACTGAGCTTCCTCACCCTCGATCTCGGCGGGTCCGGGCTGCGCTCGGCGCACAGCGGGGTACGCGGCGCGTTCGGTTCGCTGTACCGCGGCGCCGACGCCGCGCTCGGGCCGGCGCGGCGCTTCGTCCAGGGCGTCCCGTCCGCCGGCACGAACCAGCAGCGCGTCGCGACGCTGCGTCAGGAGAACGCCCGGCTGCGCGGCCAACTCGCGGCCGCCGCGGCCGACCGGAGCAGCAGCACCCAGCTGGCCCGGCTCCAACTTGCCGCGACCAGCGGCGGCTACCGCATCTTGCCGGCGCGAGTCGTGGCGCTCGGACCCGGGCAGGGCTTCGACTGGACCGTGACGCTGGACGCCGGCACCACCAGCGGCGCGCGCGTGGGGCAGTCGGTCACCGACGGCGCCGGGCTCGTCGGCCGGGTGCTTCGCGCCGACGCGTCCACCTGCGTGGTGCTTCTGGCCGCCGATCCGGGATCGGGCGTCGGAGCGCGGGACGTGCGCAGCGGCGAGATCGGTATCGCCACCGGCCGCGGCGCCGCCGGGTTCAGTTTCGTGCCGCTCGACCCGAAGGCAGGGATCCGGGTGGGTGACCCGCTGACGACCGGACCGGCGGGATCGACCAGCTACGTCGCCGGCCTGGCGGTCGGGACCGTCTCCGCGGTGCGCACGGCCGCGGACGGCACCGCCCGCGCCGACCTCACGCCGGCCACGGCGCCCAGCCGGCTGGATCTCGTCGGGGTGATCCTCGTCGGCGGCGAGCCGGTGCAGTCGCGGACGGCGTTGGAGCCGTCGAACGTGGCGCAGCGATGAGGCGCGCCCGCCTGGCCGCTGCGCTCGCGGCCCTGGTCACCGCCCTCCTGCTCCAGGCCGCCCTGGTGGCCCCGCTGGCGCTGCCGGTGCCCATCAGCCTCCCCGCGGTGCTCGTCGCGGCGATCGCGCTGATCGACGGCCCGGCAACCGGGATGTCGTTCGGCTTCGCCACGGGGCTGGTCGCCGACCTCGCCTCCGAGCACCCGGCCGGGGTGTTGGCGCTGGCCTGGCTGGGGCTGGGGCTGGTTGCCGGGATGGCCGGCGCGCGCCGTTCGGTGCGCGGTGACGCGGCGACGGCCGCCGCGCTGTGCACAGTGGCCTCCGTCGTCGCGACGCTGCTGCTGTCCGCTGTCCACGCCGGTGGAGCGAATGCTTGGCTCGCGGTGCGCGACGTGATTCCGGTAGGGCTCGGCGATGCGCTCCTGGCGCTGGCCGTCGTCCCCGTGGCGCGGCTGTTCCTGCACAGCGACCGGTTGCGCGCACCGCACCCGCTGCTCGCCGAACTGCACCTCGCCGATCGCCGTGGCTAACGCCCGCCCGACCGACCGCGCCGCGCGGCGGCTGGCCGTGATCGCCGTGCTCGTCGTCTCGTTGGTCGTCACGCTGGGGCTGCGGCTGTACTACGTGCAGCTGCTCGATCCGAACAAGCCGGTGCAGACTGCCGGGCAGCTGCACGACGGCGTCATCGTGGTGCCGGCGCCGCGTGGCCAGATCGTCGACTCTCGCGGGCGGGTGCTCGTCGACAACACCTCGGTCCAGGTGCTCACCGTCAACCGCGAGAAGCTGGAGATCCTCCCCGATCACGGCACCGCCGTGCTCACTCGGCTCGCCGGGCTGCTGGGCACGACCACGGCGCAGCTCGCGAAGGAGATCACCCCGTGCTCGCCGACCGTCCCGGCGCCGTGCTGGACGGGCGAGCCGTACCAACCGGTCCCGGTGGCCACGAACGCACCGACGGGCGTGGTGCTGGCGGTGAGCGAGCACCGCGAACAGTTCCCGGGCGTCGAGCTGCGGACCGTCACGCTGCCGAGCTACCCCGGCGGATCACTCGCCGCACACGTGCTCGGCTACACCGGGGCAGTGAACGCGGACGACAAGAGGAGGAGCAGCGCGCTCGCAGATGCGGACACCATCGGACGGACCGGGCTCGAGGCGCAGTACGACGCCGTGCTCCGCGGCACGGACGGCAAGCAGGTCGTCCGGCTCAACCCCCAGGGTGCGGTGGTTGCGGACGGTGCGGACGTGCCGGCGGTGCAGGGCGACACCCTCGTCACGAGCATCGACGCCGACGTGCAGAGGCTGGCCGAGCAGTCCCTGGCGAAGCAGATCGCCGACTCGCGTGCGAAGGGCAAGCCCGCGACGTCCGGCTCGGTGATCGTGATGGACCCAAGCACGGGGCGGATCATCGCCGCGGCGAGCTACCCGACCTACAACCCGCAACTCTTCGTAGGCGGGATCTCGACGGATCAGTACGCGGCGCTCACCGCGCCGGCGGCGAACGACCCGCTGCTGAGCAGGGCCGTCGCGGGTGAGTACGCGCCGGGATCGACGTTCAAGCTCATCACCACGTCCTCGGCGGTGATGAACCACGAGATCGCACTGGACGGCACGTACCCCTGCCCGGGGTCGGTGGCCATCGACGGGCGGGTGAAGACGAACTTCGACAGCGAGTCCTTCGGTTACCCCATCTCGCTGCGGGACGCGCTCGGCTACTCCTGCGACACGTTCTTCTACGCGCCCGCGGCGAACGAGTACTACGCCGACCAGTCCCGCATCGCTGCGGGGCAGAAGCCCGTCGAGGCGCTGCAGCGGATGGCGGCCCAGTTCGGCGTCGGGCGGCTGCCCGGCGTCGATTTGCCGGCGGGGGAGCAATCGGCCGGCAGCTACGCCGACCGCGAGACTCGGCTGGCGCGCTGGAAGGCGAACAAGGCCCAGTACTGCAGCGACGCCCGCCGCGGCTTCCCCGACCAGACGGATCCCGCGCAACGGCAGTACCAGACGCAGCTCGCCGCGGAGAACTGCACCGACGGTTGGCGGTACCGCGCCGGCGACAACGCCGACATGGCTATCGGCCAGGGCGAGACGACGATGTCCCCGCTGCAGCTGGCCCTCGCCTATTCGGCGATGTTCAACGGCGGCAAGATCTGGCAGCCCACCCTCGGCTGGGCGGTGGTGGACGGCGCTGGCAAGGTGGTCAAGACGATCAGGCCTAAGGTGCGCAGCACCGTCCCGGTCAGTCAACAGCTGTTCAAGTACGTCGCCGACTCGCTTTCGTTCAGCCGGGGTTGGCAGGTGTCCGGGGCCTTCGCGTACCTGGACTCGTCGTACCGCAACCAGATCGGTGGCAAGACGGGCACCGCTGAAGTGTTCGGCCATCAGGACACCTCGTGGTTGGCGTCCTGGGGGCCGGTGAGCACGGACAAGCAGGGCAACCCGCGCGCCCGCTTCGTCGTCGTGGGCATGGTCGAGCAGGCCGGGACGGGCGCCACCGCGGCGGGGCCGATGACCAAGCGCATCTGGGACGGGCTGCTCGGTGCCAACGGCCCGGCGCTCGTCCCCCGGTCGCGGCCCGCCACCCACCTGCCGCGGATCGCGCCGCAGGTCCGCGTCACCACCGGAGCCAGCCGATGACGCTGCTGGCGCGCGACCCGCGCGCACCGTTCGCCCTGACGCCGTCGCTCATGCCCAGCGGTCGACGGGCCCGCGGGTATGACTGGGTGCTGGTCGCTGCCGCGCTCGCCCTGGCCCTCATCGGCGCGACCCTCGTCTGGGCTGCAACCCGCGACACCTCCCGCGCCGCGGGCGCCGACCCGCAGGGCTTCCTGTATCGGCACCTGTTCAACATCGCGATCGCGGCCGTGCTGATGGTCGCCGCCGCCCGGCTGGATGCCCGCCTGCTTCGGCTGTTCGGTCCGCTCGTCTACGTTGCGAGCCTGCTGGGGCTGCTGGCCGTGTTCGCGGTGGGGACGACGGTGAACGGGGCGCACGCCTGGATCAGGCTGGGCGCCGGCTTCCAGCTGCAGCCCTCGGAGTTCATGAAGCTGGGCATGATCGTCGGGATGGCCGTGCTGTTCAGCCAGCGAGCAGGCGAGCGACGCTCGCGGAGCGAGAACGGCATCGAGCGACGCTCGCGGAGCGACCACGGCATGGGTGGAAACGAGGACGCGCCGCCGTCGACCGGTGACGTGCTGCTCGCGCTGATCCTCGTCGCGGTGCCGCTGGCATTGGTGATGCTGCAGCCGGACCTCGGCTCGGCGATGGTGCTCGGCGCGGCCGCGTTCGGCGTGCTCGTCGCAGCGGGAGTTCGGGCGCGGTGGACGCTCGGGTTGTTAGTGCTTGCCGTCCTCGTCGCGGTGCTGGCAGTCAAGGCCGGCCTGCTCGCGGACTACCAGCTCAAGCGGTTCACCTCGTTCACCCATCCCGGCCGGGACGTGCAGGGTGCGGCGTACAACGTGACCCAGGCGCACATCGCCATCGCGAACGGTGGGCTGTTCGGCACGGGGCTGTTCCGCGGCCCGCAGACGAGCGGCGGCTTCGTTCCGGAGCAGCAAACCGACTTCGTGTTCTCGGTGGCGGGGGAGGAGTTCGGGCTCGTCGGCGGCGGCATCGTGATCGCGCTGTTCGCCGTGGTGTGCTGGCGCGGGCTGCGCATCGCCCGCGCCGCGGATCCGGCGGGGCGGCTCGTCGCCGTCGGCGTCGTGTGCTGGATCGCGTTCCAGGCGTTCCAGAACATCGGCATGAACCTCGGGCTGACCCCCGTCACCGGGTTGCCGCTGCCGTTCGTCTCCTACGGCGGGTCGTCGATGTTCGCCCAGGGGCTGGCGATCGGCCTCATCCAGGCCGTGCGCCGCCGTTCCCTCGCCGAGTGAGGGCACCTCACTGCGGCCCGGCGGCCGGAACCGCCACCCGGTCGGGCTGCGTCCGTGGCTGGGTGACCGTGGTGCCGACGCTCGCCACGATGACCATCCCGACGGCGAGCAGCAGGACTCCGGACAGCGCCTGGCTGAGCACGATCACTCCGGCCAGGGCGGCGAACGCCGGCTCCAGGCTCATCAGCAGCCCGAACGCCGCCGACGACAACCGCCGCAGGGCGATGATCTCCAGCGAGTAGGGGATCAGCGAGGAGAGCAGCGCCACGGCCAGCCCGCCGGCGAGTACGCCCGGGCGCCCGAGCGCTGCGCCACCTTCGATCACGCCGGCCGGAATCACCAGCAGCGTGCCGATGCCCAGCGCTATCGCCAGCCCGTCCAGCGACGCGAACGTGGCGCCCACCCGCTTCGACAGCAGGATGTACGCCGCCCAGCAGGAG
>JAVHVL010000028.1:0-4911 GCA_032160565.1 Pseudonocardiales bacterium
ATCGAGGTCGACATCCTCGACGACGGCAGCCTGGATCAGGAGCCCGACCTGCTCGCCGAGCTGGACGTCGTCGTCGCGAGCGTGCACAGCAAGCTGAAGATGCCGGCCGAGGAGATGACGCCGCGGATGGTCGCGGCGGTCAGCAATCCGCACACCGACATCCTCGGCCACTGCACCGGCCGGCTCGTGACGGGCGGGCGCGGCACGCGGGGGGAGTCGCAGTTCGATGCGGAGCTCGTCTTCGCCGCCTGCGCCCAGTTCGGCGTCGCCGTGGAGATCAACTCGCGACCGGAGCGGCTCGATCCGCCCAAACGGCTCCTGCGCCTGGCCGTCGAGGCGGGGTGCCTGGTGTCCATCGACACCGACGCCCACGCGCCGGGGCAGCTGGACTGGCAGCACTACGGCTGCGACCGGGCTGCCAGATGTGGCGTCGCGATCGACTCGATCGTCAACGGCTGGCCGGCGGAGCAGCTGCTGGCGTGGACTGCCGACCACGCGGCGCGGCCGTGATCCGCGTGCTGCGCGCGGCCGAGCGGTTCGAGACCGTGCAGCCCGGGATCCTCACGCGGCACTGCTTCTCGGCCGGCCCCCACTACGACCCGGGCAATACCCGGTTCGGCCCGCTCATCGGCTTCGACGAGCACCTGGTTGCGCCGGGCGCCGGCTTCGCGCGGCACGCGCACCGCGGCGTTGACATCGTCAGCTGGGTGCTCGACGGCGCGCTTCGGCACGAGGACGGCTCCGGCAGGGAGCGGACTGTCCGGCCCGGGCTCGCCCAGCTGCAGGCGACCGGGGGCGGCATCGAGCACAGCGAGCTGAACGCATCGGCCACCGAGCCGTTGCGGTTCCTGCAGATGACGTTGCTGGCCGACGTCGGGCCGCCGCGGTACGCGCTGGGCGAGCCGCCGGTGGCTGCGGCGGCCGGGACGTTCGGAATCCATCGCGCGGGCACGGTCAGCGTCGAAGCGCCGCTCGTGCACGTGTACGTCGCGGCGGGCGGCTTCGAGGTCGGCGATCAGCGGCTGCACGCGGGTGATTCCGCGCGCGCCGACGAGCCGGTGACGCTCGACGGCACCGGTGAGCTGGTGGTCTGGGAGCTGCGCGCCGGCTGAGGACGCGGTGTCCGATTTCCGCCAGCATCCCGGCGCTGCGCTCGGCACGCTGAATGCATGACTCAGCTGCACGTCGTCCCCGTCCCACCCGAGCGCCTCAATGCCATTCGCACGTCCGGTCGGGACGACCTCGACAATCCGCTGGCCGAATGGGTCGCCAACGGCTGGGAGCCGTTGCGCTGCTGCCTGCGCACCAGCCGCGCCGGCGAGTCGCTGGCCCTGATCTCGTACTCGCCGTTCGCCGACCGAAGTGCCTGGTCCGAAGTGGGTCCGGTGTTCATCCACCTGGGCGACTGCGACGGCTACGACCGCCCCGGCAAGCTCCCGGACGACCTGCGCACCGGCCCCCGCGTGCTGCGGACCTATCACCCGGACGGCTCGATCGCGTACGACGACATCACCTTGGTGGCCGCAGGCGAGGACATCGAACCGGCGCTGACGCACCTGCTGAGCCGTCCGCACATCGCCTGGGTGCATGTGCGTGCCCAGCTGTCCCAATGCTTTACCTATGAGGTGCGCGGCACCGGGTGAGAACAGGAATCGCCACGCCTCGGAACGCGCTTCAACCCTTGGTGTCCAGAGGGGACGACCGCGACGAATCGCGCCGCATGCGCGGCAGGTGAGGAGAACCAGTGCAGAGCAGGAAACTCGGCGAGCTGACCGTCTCGGAGCAGGGGCTCGGCTGCATGGGGATGAGTGAGTGGTACGGGCGCACCGACTGGGACGAGTCGACCGCTACCATCCACCGGGCCATCGACCTGGGCGTCACGTTCCTCGACACCGCCGATGTCTACGGCGCCGGCCACAACGAGGTGCTCGTCGGGCGGGCGATCCACGACCGGCGCGAGCGCGTACAGCTCGCGACGAAGTTCGGCATCGACCGCTCCGGCGGTGACGAGAAGCGCGTGATCCGCGGCGAGGCCGGCTACGTCAAGCGCTCCTGCGAGTCGTCCCTCACCCGCCTCGGCGTGGACGTGATCGACCTGTACTACCTGCACCGCCCGCCGCAGACGGCGGAGATCGAGGAGACGGTCGGCGCGATGGCCGAGTTGGTCGCCGAGGGGAAGGTGCGCCATATCGGCCTTTCCGAGGTGGACGACACGCTGGTGCGCCGGGCGCACGCGGTGCACCCAATCGCGGCGGTGCAGAGCGAGTACTCGCTGTGGACGCGCGACCCCGAGACCGCCGTGCTGGACGCGCTGCGCGAACTGGGCATCGGGTTGGTCGCGTACTCACCGCTCGGGCGCGGCTTCCTCACCGGGACGGTTGACCGCAACGCCCTGGACGAGAAGGACTTCCGCGGCAGGAACCCGCGCTTCGCCGGCGACGCGGCGGCGGCCAACCAGGCCATCGCCGACGCCGTCGCGCGGGTCGCTGAGCGCAAGGGCGTCACCGCCGCGCAGGTGGCTCTCGCCTGGGTGCACGGCCAGGCAGCCCGGCTCGGCGTGTCCGTCGTGCCGATCCCGGGAACCAAGCGGGTGAAGTGGCTGGAGCAGAACGTGGCCGCGCTGGATGTCGAGCTCACCGACGAGGACCTCGCCGAGCTCGACCCGCTCGGCGGGCAGGTGGTGGGCGCCCGGTACTGAGGATCACCGCCGAGTCCGCTCGGCGCGCAGGTGGTGGGCGCCCGGTACTGAGGATCACCGCCGAGTGACGTATCGCGCGGTCGAGTGACGACCAAAACCGCCGTCTCTGATCTTGCAGATACGTCACTCGGCGGAAGGTGATCAGCTCAGGATCGGGTCATGACGGGTCAGGCGTCGCCGCCGATGGTGCCGGTGCCCGCAGCGCTGACGTCGTCCAGCCGGTACCGGTCGATGGCCTCGCGCGGCGCCTCCGGCTTCACCTCACCGCGCCGGGCCAGCTGCTCCAGCACCGCGACGACGACCGATTCAGCGTCCACGTGGAAGAACCGCCGGGCCGCGCCACGCGTGTCGGCGAAGCCGAAACCGTCCGTGCCGAGCGAGGTGTAGTCGCCGGGCACCCAGCGCGCGATCTGGTCCGGCACCGCACGCATCCAGTCCGACACCGCGACCACGGGGCCGGCCGCGTCGGCCAGCTTCGTGGTCACGTACGGCACGCGGGTGTCGGGGCCTGGGTTGAGCAGCGCGTGCTGCTCGCACTCGACGGCTTCCCGGCGCAGCTCGTTCCACGAAGTCACCGACCAGACGTCGACGTCGACGCCCCAGTCCTCGCCGAGGATGCGCTGCGCTTCCAGCGCCCACGGCACCGCGACGCCCGAGGCGAGCACCTGCGCCCGAGGCCGGCCGTTGATCTCGAGCGCGGGGGAGTAGCGGTACATCCCGCGCAGCAGCCCCTCGACGTCGAGGTCGGCCGGTTCCGCCGGCTGGTTGATCGGCTCGTTGTAGATCGTCAGGTAGTAGAAGACGTCGTGCTCGGACAGCGGTACGCCGTAGCTGCCGACGCCGTACATCCGCTCCAGCCCGGCCCGCACGATGTGCGCGATCTCGAACGCGTACGCCGGGTCGTAGGCGACGCAGGCCGGGTTCGACGATGCGAGCAGCAGCGAGTGCCCGTCCGCGTGCTGCAGCCCCTCGCCGGTCAGCGTGGTACGGCCGGCCGTCGCGCCGAGCACGAACCCGCGCCCCAGTTGGTCGGCCAGCTGCCAGAACTGGTCGCCGGTGCGCTGGAACCCGAACATCGAATAGAAGATGTAGAACGGGATCATCGGGACGCCGTGCGCGGCGTACGACGTGGCCGCCGCAGTCAGCGAGGCCGTGGAGCCGGCCTCGCTGATCCCCTCGTGCAGGATCTGCCCGGTGGTGGACTCCTTGTACGACAGCAGCATGTCGCGGTCGACGGCCTCGTACTCCTGCCCGTGCGGCGAGTAGATCTTCGCGGTCGGGAAGATCGCGTCGAGGCCGAACGTGCGCGCCTCGTCCGGGATGATCGGCACGAACCGCGCGCCGATCTCCTTGTCCTTCATCAGGTCCTTGAACAGGCGCACCGTCGCCATCGTCGTGGCGACCTGCTGCTTGCCCGAGCCGGACCGCAACTCGGCGTAGGCGCCCTCGCCCGGCAGGGTGAGCGGCTTGGCACGCACCGTGCGCTTGGGCACCGCGCCGCCGAGCGCCGAGCGCCGCTCCTTCATGTACTGGATCTCGTCGGACTTGTCGCCCGGGTGGTAGTACGGCGGCAGGTCTGCCTCGAGCTCCTTGTCCGTGATCGGCAGGTAGAGCCGGTCGCGGAACGCCTTGAGGTCTGCGGTGGTGAGCTTCTTCATCTGGTGGGTGGCGTTGCGCCCCTCGAACGACTCCAGCGTCCAGCCCTTGACGGTCTTGGCCAGGATCACGGTCGGTTGCCCGACGTGCTCGCGCGCCGACTGGAACGCCGCGAAGACCTTTCGGTAGTCGTGCCCGCCTCGGGACAGCTTGCGCAGATCGTCGTCGGAGAGGTCTTCGACCATCTTGCGCAGCCGCGGGTCGCCGCCGAAGAAGTGGTCGCGGATGTAGGCGCCGCTCTCGACCGAGTACGTCTGGAACTGCCCGTCCGGCGTGGTGTTCATCCGGTTCACGAGCACGCCGTCACGGTCTGCGGCTAGCAGCGGGTCCCAGTCCCGGCCCCAGATCACCTTGATGACGTTCCAGCCTGCGCCGCGGAAGTAGGACTCCAGCTCCTGGATGATCTTGCCGTTGCCGCGCACCGGGCCATCGAGGCGCTGCAGGTTGCAGTTGATGACGAAGGTGAGGTTGTCCAGCTCCTCGCGCGAGGCCACGCCGATCGCGCCGAGCGACTCGATCTCGTCCATCTCGCCGTCGCCGAGGAAGGCCCACACGTG
>JAVHVL010000052.1:0-2984 GCA_032160565.1 Pseudonocardiales bacterium
CAGGTCTTCCGCCGGCAGGTACACCCGGCCGGCTCGCGCGTCCTCCCCCACGTCCTGACAGTGTTCGAGCACCTGCAGTGCGGCGCACACGGCGTCGGAGTTCGCGATGTTCTGCTCGGTGGCCGCGCCCGCGATGTGCAGCACGATCCGGCCGACCGGCGCGGCGGACAGGCGGCAGTAGTCGAGCAGGTCGTCGAACGTCTCGTATCGGGACACGTGCTGGTCGACCCGGTTCGCCTGCACCAGGTCGAGGAACGGCTCGATCGGCACCGCGCACTCGTCGATCACCGCGGCGAGCGCGGTGACCGGCGGCAACGTCGCCCCGCCGGCGGGCAAGGCACGGACGTCGGACTCGATCCGGTCGAGCAGCGCGAGCCGGTCCCCCGGCGCCTCGTCGCCGATGTCGTCGACGAATCGCGCGTAGTGGTACACGCTCGCCAGCTGCGCCCGCGGACGCCGTGGCAGCAGTCGCAGGGCAACGGGGAAGTTCTCGGTGCTCATCTGGGAGATCGACCGGTCGGCCACCCGCGCCAACACGGCAGCGGCGGCAGGCGCGGGCTCGCTGTCGTCGATCCCAGTGTGGTCCATGGCCCCCCGACTAGAACACGTACTACGTTCGGCTAACTAACCGCTAGGCTAACGAATCACCCGTGGTGGTTACCAGGGTGGTAGAGGTACCAGAGTTATCGTGCCATGTACCCCTTCGGCATAGCGACCGAATAGAGCGACAGCATGTATCACGAAGCAACGGCCCGGACGGACTCGACCAAGGCCAGGGCGGCGAACTCGCCGGCCGAGAGCGACGAGTTCGATCTCGCGCGCCTGCTCGCCGAGCGCGGCGGCGAGCGCTACGAACTGCACCGCCGACTGGGCAACCCGCAGCTACCCCGCATGCTGCACGCCATCGGCTTCGACAAGGTGTACGTCCGCGGTGACGGCTGCTACCTCTACGACGAGGACGGCACCGAGTACCTGGACATGCTCGCTGGGTTCGGTGTCTTCGCACTCGGCCGTAACCACCCGGGCGTCCGTGCGGCCCTGCACCAGGTCCTCGACCTCGGCCTGGCCGACCTCACCCAGTTCGACGCGCCGCCGCTGGCCGGGCTGCTGGCCGAGGCGTTGCTGCGCCAGGTGCCGCACCTCGATCGGGTGTATTTCGGCAACAGCGGCACAGAGGCGGTCGAGGCGGCGCTCAAGTTCGCGCGCTACGCAACCGGCAAGCCGCGGATCCTCTACTGCGACCATGCCTTTCACGGCCTCACCGCCGGCTCCCTGTCCGTGAACGGCGCCAAGGATTTTCGCGCCGGCTTCGGGCCGCTGCTGCCGGACACCGCCGTGCCGTTCGGCGATCTCGCCGCGCTGGCGCGGCAAGTGCGGCGCGGAGACGTCGCCGGATTCCTCATCGAGCCGATTCAGGGCAAGGGCGTCGCGGTCGCGCCGGACGGGTACCTGGCCGAAGCGCAGGCTCTGCTCCGCCGGCACAAGGCCCTCCTGATCGCAGACGAGGTCCAGACCGGTCTCGGCCGCACCGGCGAGCTCTTCGCGTTCCAGCACGACGGCGTCGAGCCCGACATCGTCGCCGTCGCCAAGGCACTGTCCGGCGGTTACATCCCGGTCGGGGCGACCCTCGCCAAGGACTGGATCTTCCAGAAGGTGTACTCCTCGATGGACCGCGTCCTGGTGCACGACTCCACCTTCGGCTCCAACTCCCAGGCGATGGCTGCCGGACTCGCCACGCTGCATGCGTTCGAGACCGAAGGCGTCGTGGACAACGCCCGCCGGACCGGCGAACTGCTGCGCTCGCGATTGTCCGAACTCATCCCCCGCTACGAGCTGCTGCACGATGTCCGGGGGCGCGGCCTCATGATAGGTATCGAGTTCGGCCGCCCGTCGTCGTGGAAGCTACGCGGGCCGTGGACCGCGCTACAGGCTGCGCGCAAGGGGCTGTTCGCGCAGACGATCGTGCACGCGCTGTTCCAGCGTCATCAGATCCTGACCCAGGTCTCCGGCGATCACCTCGAGGTGATCAAGCTCATCCCGCCGCTGACGATCGGCGTGACCGAGGTGGACCGCTTCGTCGATGCCTTCGTCGACGTGATGGACGAGGCCCACCGCGGCTCCGGGCTGATGTGGGAATTCGGCAAGACGCTGATCAAGCAGTCACGCACGAAGGACCGGGACTCCGCCGAGAGCCACCCCGTTCGAACGCCCGGGTAAGCCGCGCAGCCACGGTGGGCGCGCTGAGTCGTCCACGCTGTCGGCCGCCGGATTGTGGAGTTCACGGATGCGAGCAGCGTCCAGCGGTCGCTACGGTGAGTTCACAGCCGCCGTAGCGCCAGGCCCCGGTCGTCCACGATCGGATCCGCTCGCTCACAAGGCAAGGAGACCCGCCGTGTCCGAGAACCAGCAGCAGATCCCCGCTTCGACGGAGGACGAGATCGATCAGGTCAACGCAACCGGCCGGACGCCGGTCGTGTTCATCCACGGCTTGTGGCTGCTGCCGAGCAGTTGGGACCGCTGGGCCGCCGTCTTCGAGGAGGCCGGCTACGCGCCGCTCAGCCCGGGGTGGCCGGACGACCCGGACACCGTCGAGGAGGCGAACCTGCACCCCGAGGTGTTCGCGAACAAGACCGTCGGCCAGGTCGCCGACCACTACGTCGCGGTCATCGGCAAGCTCACGAACAAGCCGGCCGTGATCGGACATTCCTTCGGCGGGCTGCTCACCCAGATGATCGCCGGAGAGGGTCTGGCGGCGGCATCGGTGGCCATCGACGCCGCGCCGTCCCGCGGGGTGCTGCCGCTGCCGATATCGGCGTTGAAGTCCTCCCGGCCGGTGCTCGGCAATCCCGCCAACCGCCGCCGCGCTGTCCCGTTGACCTACGAGCAGTTCCGGTACAGCTTCGCCAACGCGGTCGACGAGGACGAGGCCAAGCAGCTCTATGACACGTTTGCTGTGCCGGCGCCGGGTGCGCCGGTCTTTCAGG
>JAVHVL010000127.1:0-6930 GCA_032160565.1 Pseudonocardiales bacterium
CCGGCACAGACAGCGGGTGATCGGCTCCACGCACCGAGACGGCGCGAGCGGTGGAACGAGGGAGCCCGATCAGGTCGACATACGACACGCCGCGCTGACGACGCGCTGCAGATCCACATGCAGGCGAGCGACGAGCGGGACGGCGGGCATGCGGCAATGGTTGCACATGCATGGGCCGCGGTGCCATGCGGACACGGCGGGATTTCGCAACCTCTCGACCCCTGTGCGATCCTGGGTGTATGCGTCGACTGGCAGGCTTTGCGCTCACCGTGCGCCGCCACGTCGATCTGCAGCGCGTCACCGCCGCCGCGTGTCGAATGTCGGTCTGACCCGCACCTGCGCAGATCGCAGCACCGCGGGCCTCCCCGACGACGACGTTCGCTACCGGAAGGAAACCGCGCCACATGCCTGCGCGCAAAGGACAGGGCCAGTGGGCCCTCGGCTATCACGAGCCGCTCAACCCCAACGAGCGCGCCAAGCGGGACGACGACGGCCTAGCCGTGCGGCAGCGGATCATCGACATCTACCAGCACACCGGCTTCGCCGGCATCGATCCGGGCGATCTGCGCGGACGGTTCCGGTGGTACGGGCTGTACACGCAGCGCCGCGAAGGCATCCCCGGCGCCCGGACGTCGACGCTCGAGCCCGAGGAGCTCGACGCGGAGTTCTTCATGTTGCGGATCCGCATCGACGGCGGCGCGCTCACCAGCGAGCAGCTGCGGGTCGTCGCCGAGATCTCCACGAACCACGGCCGCGACATCGCGGACATCACCGACCGGCAGAACGTCCAGCTGCACTGGATCCGGGTCGAGGACGTCCCGACGATCTGGGAGAAGCTCGAGGCGGTCGGCCTGTCCACGACCGAGGCCTGCGGCGACACGCCGCGCGTCATGCTCGGCTGCCCGCTCGAGGGGGTTGCCGCCGACTCCGTGCTCGACGCCGGCCCGGCCTTGCGCGAGACCGTCGACAAGTACATCGGCGACCCGGCGTTCTCCAACCTGCCGCGCAAGTTCAAGACGTCCATCTCCGGCTGCGCCAGCCACTGCACGAACCACGAGATCAACGATGTGTCGTTCGTCGGCGTGCTGGGTCCCGACGGCGAGGCAGGTTTCGACCTGTGGGTCGGCGGCGGGCTGTCCACCAACCCGATGTTCGCGCAGCGCCTGGGTGTCTTCGTGCGCCCGGACGAGGTCAGCGAGGTCTGGGCCGGTGTCGTCTCGGCCTTCCGTGACTACGGCTACCGCCGCTCCCGCAACCACGCGCGGCTGAAGTTCCTGATGGCGGAATGGGGGCCGGAGAAGTTCCGGGAGGTGCTGCAGAGCGAGTACCTGCACCGCGCGCTGCCGGACGGCGCTCCCCCGCCCGCGTCGCCGGCGCACCGCGACCACACCGGTATCGCGCCGCAGCAGGACGGCCTGTTCGCCGTCGGGGCAACCACCAAGTCCGGGCGCACGTCCGGGTCGGCGCTGCGCGAGGTCGCCGGCCTGGCCGAGCGGCTGGGCGGCGGGCGGGTACGCCTCACCGCGCAGCAGGGCATCGTCGTGCTCGACGTCCCCGAGCAGAACACCGAGGCGCTTGTGGAGGAGCTGGCGCTGGTTGATCTCACGGTCCGCCCGTCGGCCTTCCACCGCGGCACGATCGCCTGTACCGGCATCGAGTTCTGCAAGCTGGCGTTCGTCGAGACCAAGGGGCGCGCGGAGATCATCCGCACCGAGCTGGAGAAGCGGCTGCCGGACTTCGACACGCCGATCACGATCAACGTGAACGGCTGCCCGAACTCCTGCGCGCGCTTCCAGATCGCCGACATCGGCTTCAAGGGGATGGTGCAGAAGGGCCCCGACGGCGACGTCGACGCGTTCCAGGTGCACCTCGGCGGCCTCCTGGGCGAGGACGCCGAGTTCGGCCGCAAGTTCCGCGGCCTGAAGGTCACCGCCGAGGAGGCGCCGGACTACGCCGAGCGCGTCCTGCGCGGATATCTGGAACGTCGGGAAGAAGGTGAACCCTTCGCGGCTTATGTAAGCCGAGCGGAGGAACAATGGTTGCTGTAGCCACGCAGGAAGAACTTCGCGCGCTCGCCGAGAAGGCTGGCGCAGAGCTCGAGGGGGCCCCTGCTCTCGAGATCCTCACCTGGGCGGACGAGCAGTTCGGCTCCGGGTGGTGCGTCGCCTCGTCGATGGCTGACGGAGTGCTGCCGCACCTCGCCTCGCAGGTACGCCCGGGCGTCGACGTGCTGTTCCTCGACACCGGCTACCACTTCGCGGAGACGATCGGCATGCGCGACGCGGTGAGCTCGATGCTTCCGGTCACGGTCAAGACGCTCACGCCGAAGCGCACCGTTGCGGAGCAGGACGAGAGCTTCGGTGCACGTCTCTACGAACGCAACCCCGACCAGTGCTGCGCGCTGCGCAAGGTGCTGCCGCTGCGCGACGGGTTGGCGCCGTACGCCGCGTGGGCATCCGGGCTGCGCCGGGACGAGGCGGTCACCCGCGCCAACACCGGCGTTGTGGAGTGGGACGACAAGCGCAAGATGGTCAAGCTCAACCCGATCGCCGCGTGGACGCAGGACGACGTCGATTCCTACATCGCCGACAACGGCATCCTGGTCAACCCGCTGCTCTTCGACGGCTACGGCTCAGTCGGATGCGCGCCCTGCACCCGTCGCATCGGCGCCGGTGAGGACGCCCGGGCGGGGCGCTGGGCCGGCACCGGCAAGGTCGAGTGCGGCCTGCACGGCTGACCGACCCGTCGGTAACGTGCGGCGCGTGCACCCCAACTGCCTAACCGTCGAAGCCGTGCTGGTGGCCGCCGGCCTGCCCGGGCGGGTGCAGATCCTGCCGGACGCAGCGCCGACCGCCGCCGCAGCCGCTGCGCTCGTCGGTGCCGAGGTCGGCGCGATCGCAAACTCCCTGGTGTTCGCCACCGCCGAGGGCGAACCTCTGCTCGTGCTCACCAGTGGGGCGCACCGCGTCGACACCGCGAAGGTGGCGGCCCTGGTGGGGACCGCCACGCTGTCACGCGCCACCCCGGAATTCGTGTACGCCACCACCGGCCAGCGCATCGGCGGGGTGGCACCCGTCGGTCACCCGAAGCCGCTGCGCACCCTTGTCGACCTCGCCCTCGCCGCGTACCCGCAGGTGTGGGCCGCGGGCGGCATCCCGCACGCCGTCTTCCCCACGACGTTCGACGAACTCGTGCGACTGACCCGCGGCACGCCGGCCGACCTCGAATAGGACTAATCGGACAAGTGGTGGCTAGCGTCGGCGACCTGCCCGGGGGGACCGTCGGCGCAGCGGCTGCGCGGTAGCGCGCGCATACGGCACCATCGACTGATGCGCGCCGCCGAATCGCCCCACGCGAACGTCGCCGTGCAGACGTGGAGCGGACAGCAGTTCGCCAGCCGCGTCGACGACGCGATGGACATTTACATCCGCGCGATGCAGTACCCGAGCCATACCGGAGCGCAGCGAGCGGTCACGGCGCGCCGCCACGCGGCGAATGAGGGGTTCGCCTGCCGCGCCGCAGTGGGGGCGGACGGCACGCTGGTGGGGTTCGGCTACGGCTACACCGCGCTGCCCGGCCAGTGGTGGCACGACCTGGTGCGCCGGTCGATGCCACCGGAGATGGCGCACGACTGGCTCACCGACGCGTTCGAGCTCTCCGAGCTGCACATGCTGCCGGAGTATCAGGGTCACGGGATCGGACGGACCCTGCTCCTGGAGCTCGCCGCCGCGATCCCGCACCGCTCGATGCTGCTCTCGACGCCCGATGCGGACACCCGAGCGTTCCGGATGTACCGCCACCTCGGCTTCGTCGACCTTGCGCGGCACTATCTCTTCCCGGGCGATGCCCGGCCGTTCGCGGTGCTCGGCGCGCGATTGCCGCTCGCCGCCGGTGGGTCAGCGACCGGGTCAGCGCCGGACGGCGAGTGACAGGTTCGCCCAGACCTCGCGCGTGGCCTTGGACCGGTTCAGCGTGTAGAAGTGAATGCCGGGGGCGCCTTCGTCGAGCAGCCGTTGGGTTAGCCGCGAGGCCTCCTCGATGCCGAGCCTGCGCACGGCCTTCGGGTCGTGTGCCACCGCGGCGAACTTCTTCGCGAGGGGCGCCGGGAACGGTGCGCCCGACAGCTGTTCGGAGCGGCCGATGGTGCCCATGTTCGTGACCGGCATGAGGCCGGCGATGATCGGCACGTCGCAGCCGGCAGCGGCGACGCGGTCGCGCAGGCGCAGGTAGTCCTCGGCGTCGAAGAACATTTGCGTGACGGCATAGTCGGCGCCCGCTCGGCACTTGCGCACGAAGTGTGCGGTGTCCTCCTCGAGCGACGCGGACTGCGGATGCTGGTACGGGAACGCCGCGACCCCGACGGTGAACTGGCCGTGCGAGCGGAGCAGCTCGACGAGCTCGTAGGCGTAGTTGAGCCCGTCGGGGTGGGCGATCCAGTCGCCGTTCGGGTTGCCCGGCGGGTCGCCGCGCAGCGCCAGCATGTTCGCGACGCCTGCCGCCGCGAGCCTGCCGATGATCCCGCGCAGCTCGGCCACGGAGTGATTGACGGCCGTGAGATGGGCGACCGGTAGCAGCGTGGTGTCGGTGGAGATGCGCTCGGTGATCCCGATCGTCTTGTCGCGCGTGGTGCCGCCGGCGCCGTAGGTGACCGACACGAACGAGGGGCGCAACGGTTCGAGCTCGCGGATGGTCTGCCAGAGCAGCGGTTCGTCCTCCGGCGTCTTGGGCGGGAAGAACTCGAACGAGAATGTGGGTTGCCCACTGGCTAGGCAGTCCCGAACCGTCCGCCTCATGCGGGGTCCCCGACAAATCGCGGAGCCCCGGCGGAGCGATTTGATGGGGTGCTCACGCGGGGTCCCCGACAAATCGCGGAGCCCCGGCGGGGCGATCTGGTGGGGTGCTCATGCAGGGTCCCCGACAAATCGCGGAGCCCCGGCCGTGCGACTTGGAGGGGTGCTCATCGGTTCAGCGTAGTGTCCGGCGGGTGGGCGGCCCTGCTGAATCGTTGATCCAGCGCGTCGATGAGGTGCTCGCCACCTTCCTGGACGCTCGCGCCGCCGCACTGGCCGAGGTCGGCGAGGATCTCGCCCCATTGGCCGCGGCAGCTCGCACCTTCGTGCTCGACGGCGGCAAACGGCTGCGCCCCAGCTTTGCCTACTGGGGCTGGCGAAGTGTGCGAGCCGCCGCGGCCGACGACCATGCGCTGGTCACGGCCGCGGCGAGCTTGGAGCTGCTGCATGCATGCGCGCTGGTGCACGACGACGTGATGGACGCATCCGCCACCCGACGCGGCCACCCGTCCGCGCACTCCGCGTTCGCTGACCTGCACCGGAGCTCGTCGTGGACCGGTGCCCCTGACGTCTTCGGCACCGCCGCGGCGATCCTGCTCGGTGATCTGCTGCTGTCCTGGGCCGACGCGATGTTCGCGGCCGCCGACCTGGATCAGGACTCCGTGCCGGGCACCCGCCGGGTCTGGGACGAGATGCGGCAGCTGGTCATGGCCGGCCAGTACCTCGACGTGTTGGTGCAGGCGCGGGGCGACTTCTCGGCCGCTGACGCGCTGCGGGTCGCGAAATACAAGACCAGCAAATACACCATCGAGGGGCCGCTGCACTTCGGTGCGGCCGCCGCGGCCGCGCCCCAGCCGGTGTTCGCCGCGCTCAGCGCGTACGGGCTCCCGCTCGGTGAGGCGTTCCAGCTGCGGGACGACGTCCTCGGCGTGTTCGGCGACCCCGACCGGACGGGCAAGCCGGCCGGTGACGACCTGCGCGAGGGCAAGCGCACCCTGCTCGTCGCGCTGGCGATGGAGCACGCCGACCACGTACAGGCGGCTTTGCTGCGCCGTGCGCTGGGCGACCGGACGCTGGACGAGTCCGCCGTTGCGGCGCTACGCGAAGTGATCGTGGACACCGGCGCGCTTGCCCAGGTGGAGAAGCGCATCACCGAGCGGGCGTCGGAGGCGCGGGACGCCCTGCACAGCGCGGCGCTGCTGCCGGACGCGCGCGCGGCGCTGGACGCGCTTGCCGTGGCGGCAACGGAGCGCCACACCTGAGTCGCTCAGGCGGCGCCGGTCACCATTGCAGAGAAGGCAGTGTGGCCATGCAATGCGGCCTCCGCGCGATAGTGCCGAAGCAGCACCGCATGCAGATGATCGCCAGCCGCGCGCACCCAGGAGTCGACACCGCTCTGGTGCGCGTCGTGCAGCGCCAGCTCGCAGCGGTACAGCTCCGCGGCGGCCGCTTCGCACTCGGCCAAGGTCGCAGCGACGGTCGTCTGCTGGTCGTTCGCCTCAGCGACTTGTGCCCACATCGCCCTTCTCCGCCTCTCGCCCTGCTGATGTGGCTGGGCTGATATGACCCTGGCCACGTTGATCACGACCGACGGTACGACTGGGGTCTGACAAGCCGAATGGCCAATGGACCATGATCGGCGCGGACTTTAGTCCTCAAGATCGGTCCGGGTCCGTCTACCTGGCGTCAGGGCGGTGGGCTGCCTGCCCAGGTATCGCGATCTTGTGCAGACACGCCGGTTCGGGTCGGCGCGTCTGCACACGATCTGCGGGCATACGGGCACGACCGGGCACGACTAGGTCAGTTGTATCGGTGCGCGGTTCAAAACGGAGGTGGCGGATCGGGATCCGATTCGGTGGTTCGGTCGACGGGGTAGGTGGCGGCGGGTTTGCTGTACTCGTGGCCGGACGGGCTGGTCCAGCGGGTGTCGCCGTCGGGTGATCGTTCGACGCGCCAGGCGGTTTCGTGCTTCAGATGGTGGTGCCGCGCGCACAGGACCTGCAGGTTGGCGGCGTTGGTTGCGCCGCCGTCGCTCCAGGCGATGCGGTGGTCGATCTCGCAGTGTCGGGCTGACCTGTTGCAGTGCGGGAACCGGCAGGTCTGGTCCCGGGCGATGACGTGCTCGGCGAGGTCCGTCGGG
>JAVHVL010000168.1:0-7140 GCA_032160565.1 Pseudonocardiales bacterium
TGCACCGCTTCGCCGTGCCGGGCGTACGCGCCGAGTTCGCGCCGCCCACCGCCGCGGCCGGCATCCGTCTCGACAGCGGCGTGCTGGACGGTTCGATGGTCGGCATCCACTACGACCCCATGCTCGCGAAGGTGATCAGCTGGGCGCCGACCCGCGATCACGCAGCCCGCGTGCTCGCTGATGCGCTTGCCCGTGCCACCATCCACGGTGTCACCACGAATCGTGACCTGCTCGTGAATGTCCTTCGCCACAAGGCTTTCCTGGCCGGCAACACCGACACGGCGTTCTTCGAGCAGCACGGCCTGGACGCGCTCGCGGCGCCGCTGGCCGACGAGTCGGCGGTCGCGCTCTCCGCCCTCGCGGCCGCCCTCGGCGGTGACGCCGCTGATCGCGCCGTGGCACCGGTGCTGGGCGGAGTCCCGAGTGGCTGGCGCAACGTGGTCAGCCAGCCGCAGCGCATCGAGCTGGCCACTCGGAACGGCACGCACGCCGTCGCGTACCGCCACACCCGCGCGGGGCTGGCCGCGGAGGGCTACGCGGGCATCCAGCTGGTGACAGCCGAGCGGCACCGTGTGGTGCTCGACGACGATGGCGTGCGGCGTGCCTTCGCGATTGCGCGCTACGGAAAGGACGTCTACGTCGACTCACCGCTCGGCGCGGTCCACTTCGAGGCGGTGGACCGGTTCCCCGACCCGGCCGATCACGTCGCTCCCGGCTCGCTGCTCGCGCCGATGCCCGGATCCGTCGTGCGCATCGCCGCCGCGGTCGGCGACGCGGTGACGGCCGGGCAACCGCTGCTCTGGCTGGAGGCCATGAAGATGCAGCACCAGATCAACGCACCGGCCGACGGCGTCCTCGCCGAGCTGCCGGTGCGCGAGGGGCAGCAGGTGGACGTCGGCGCGGTGCTGGCCGTCGTCACGACAGAAGGAGACCACCCGTGAACTTCACCGAGACCGAGGAGCAGCAGGCGCTGCGCAACGCGGTGAGCGAGCTCGGCGCGCGGTACGGGCACCAGTACATGCGGCGCAAGGTCAAGGCCGGCGAGCACACCGACGAGCTGTGGCTCGAAGCGGGCAAGCTGGGCTTCCTCGGCCTGAACCTGCCGGAGCAGTACGGGGGTGGCGGCGCGGGCATGTACGAGCTCTCGCTCGCGCTGGAGGAGCTCGCCGCGCACGGCTGCGGGCAGCTGATGATGGTGGTCTCGCCGGCGATCTGCGGCACCGTGATCTCGCGCTTCGGCACCGATGAGCAGAAGCGGCAGTGGTTGCCGGGCATCGCCGACGGCACCTCGATCATGGCGTTCGCGATCACCGAGCCGGACGCGGGATCCAACTCGCACCGCATCACCACCACGGCCCGCCGCGACGGCTCCGGCTGGAAGCTGTCCGGCCGCAAGGTGTTCATCTCCGGCGTCGACCGCGCGGACGCCGTGCTCGTCGTCAGCCGTACCGAAGATGCAACGACCGGCCGCCTCAAGCCGGTGCTGTTCATCGTCCCCACCGACGCGCCCGGCTTCGAGTGGCAGCCCATCGAGATGGACCTGGTCATGCCGGACCGGCAGTTCATGCTGTTCCTCGACGACGTCGCGCTGCCCTCCGACGCGCTGGTCGGCGACGAGGACGCGGCGCTGGCACAGCTGTTCGCGGGGCTGAACCCGGAGCGGATCATGGCCTCGGCGCTCTCCGTCGGAACCGGGCGCTACGCGCTGGACAAGGCGGTGGGCTACGCGAACGAGCGCTCCGTGTGGGGCGCGCCGATCGGTTCGCACCAGGGGCTCGCGCACCCGCTGGCCGAGGCCAAGATCGAGGTGGAGCTGGCCAAGCTGATGATGCAGAAGGCCGCGACGCTCTACGACTCCGGTGACGACATGGGCGCGGGCGAGTCGGCGAACATGGCGAAATACGCGGCGGCAGAGGCGGCGATGCATGCCGTCGACCAGGCTGTGCAGACGCACGGCGGCAACGGCTTCGCCAGCGAGTACGGGTTGGGGACGCTGCTGGCCACCGCGCGCGTCGGCCGCGTCGCGCCCGTCAGCCGCGAGATGATCCTCAACTTCGTGGCGCAGTTCAGCCTCGGCCTACCCAAGTCGTATTAGCCCAAGTCCTATTAGGGATTCCGCATGGAACTCGTGCACTACACGCTCGATCGCGGCATCGCGACCGTCACCCTCGACTCCCCGGAGAACCGCAATGCGCTCTCCGCGCAGCTCGTCGGCGAGATGACGGCGCACCTGGCAACGGCCGCGGGCGACGGCGGCGTGCGGGCCGTGGTGCTCACCCACACCGGGTCGACGTTCTGCGCCGGCGCCGACCTGAAGGAGTCCGCCGCCGAGGGCGGGCCGGCGCAGGGCACCCTACGGATGCTGGCAATGCTGCGCTCGATCGTGGAGCTGCCGAAGCCGGTGATCGCGCGCATCGACGGCCACGTCCGCGCCGGCGGGCTGGGCATCGTCGGCGCGTGCGACATCGCGATCGCCGGTCCGGCGTCGTCGTTCGCGTTCACCGAGGTACGGCTGGGGCTGGCGCCGGCGATCATCTCGCTCACCACCCTGGGGCGGATGAGCGAACGTGCCGCGGCGCGCTACTACCTGACCGGCGAGACGTTCGCGGCCACCGCCGCAGCGGCATCCGGGTTGATCACCGCGGCAACGCAGGACGTGGACGCCGAAGTCGCCGCGATCGCCGACGCGCTCCGGGGCTGCTCGCCGCAGGGGCTGGCCGAGACGAAGCCGCTGACCACGCGCGCCACGCTGGCGGCGTTCGAGGCGCGGGCCGAGGAGGTTCAGGCGCAGTCGGCGCGGCTGTTCGGATCGGACGAGGCACGCGAGGGGATGCTGGCCTTCCTGCAGAAGCGCCCACCGTCCTGGACGACACCGGCATGACCGGCCGGGCGAGCGCCGCTGCTACGCGCGAGCCGCAGCAGGACCGCAGCCGGGCCACGCGGGCGCGGCTGCTGGAAGCCGCGATCACGTGCCTGGCCGAGCTGGGCTGGACCGCCAGCACGGTGGCCGTCGTCGCCGAGCGGGCGGGCGTCTCGCGAGGCGCGGCGCAGCACCACTTCCCCACCCGGGAGGCGTTGTTCACCGCCGCGCTCGAGCACGTCAGTCAGGTGCGGGCCGACGAGCTGCGGCACGAGCTCGGCCAGCTGCCCGGCGGCAGGCCGGACACGGCCACCGTCGTCGAGCTGGTCTTCGGGCTGTTCACCGGCACGATGTTCCGCGCCGCGCTGATGCTGTGGGTCGCCGCGGCTGCCGAGCCGCAGCTGCGCGAGCAGATCGTTCCGCTGGAGACTCGGATCGGGCGAGAGATCCACCGCATCGTCGTCGAGCTGCTCGGCGTGGACGAGGCGGTGCCGGGCGTGCGGGAGACCGTGCAGGCCACGCTCGACCTGGCCCGGGGGCTCGGGTTGGCGAACCTGCTGACCGACGACAGCCGGCGACGGGCCGGCGTCGCGCGGCAGTGGGCCGCCGTCCTGGAGGCCAGCCTGCGCCGCAGCGGCAGCTGAGCCGCCGCCGGTCGTCATAGGTCATGTCATAGGTCATGTCATAGGTCATGTCATAGGGCCTGACCTAGGGCATTGCCCTAGCCCCGGCTGGTGCCTTCGCGGGCGAGGATGCGGGCAAGCACGTCGTCACCGTCGTCGGCCGCTTCGTGCCGCCGCCGCCCACCCCCGGCGCGGATGGGGTCTACCGGCTCGCCCGAGCCCGCGTGCCGACCGAACGAGGAGTTGGGGGGCTGATCGACGCTGTCGCGCCGCCGTCCGGCGTAGTTCGCGGGTTCGACGGCGTCCTCGATCGGGTCGAGCTCGAACTCGGTGAACGGGCGGAGGCGGGGCAGGTCGGCAAACGGGTCTGCCGAGCGCGCCGGCTCAGGTGCCGTTGCCCGTTCGGCTACTGACGCCCGCTCGGCCGCCGGCTGCGATGCGGCCGGCTCGCGTACCGCCGGCTCGGGTACGGGCGGCTTGGGCACGGGCGGCTTGGGCACGAGCGGCTTGGGCACAGGCGGGTCAGTCACGAGGGGCTCCGGTACGAACGGGCCCGGTACGAACGGCTCGGCCGGCACCGGCTCCGCGGCGACGGCGGGCGGGATCACGATCGTCTGTGCGACCGGCGGCGGCTGGGGTGTCCCGGGCGCTGCCCGCTGAACTGCCGCGGGCTCCGGCGCGGATGGCTCGTGCACGACCTCGCGCACGACCTCGGCCTCCCACGTCGGCGCCGGCTCGCCCAGCAGCCGCTCGTCCAGGGACTGCACATAGGACGTGGTCGTGCCGACGGAGAAGGAGCCGAGCTGCCGCCCGTCCTTCAGCTGCCGCACCTCGTGCTGGAGCGCCTCGATGTCCGAGCCGATCACGCGGGTGGTCTCGATCCGCTCCAGCCGCAGCTGGCCGCCGACCTTCTCCACCAGCTCGCTGCGCAGCGCCGCGATATCGGTGCGCAGGCTGGTCAACTCCGGGCCGAGCGCAGCCTGGATCTCGTGCCGCAGCATCTGCTGGAGCCGGTACTCGTACTCCCGCCGGTCGGCCGCGTCGGATATCCGCTCCAGACCGGTCGCCGGGCGGGCGTCCAGCGGCTGCGCGAGGTCCAGCGCGTGGGGCTGGCGGGAGCCGAACACCGGGAAAGCGGCCATCAACACCGCCCAGAAACCCAGGAGCGCACCCACCGTGGTGGACTTCTGCGTGGTCCCGGTGACGACCAGCCAGATCGCGAGGACGCCGAGCACCGCAGCGGCGCTGAAGCATGCGCCGCGCACCACGGAGCGCAGTTGACCGCGGCCGCCCGGACCGCCGTCGTCGGGGCGTGGCATTGGGACAGCTTAGCCACCGTATGGCAGAGATGCCCGGGCGCGGTGTGGAGCGCTCAGCTGTCCGGAGCGTTGATCGACTACGTCCGCGAACCGTTGTCGTTGCCGTTGCGGCTGCCCGGATCGATCCCGGCGCGCTCGAGCACCACACCCGCGATCACGAGCAGAACCGCCGCCGCGATCAGGAAGGCGGCGACGCTGGTGTCATGATTCGCGGACTTGAGCAGGTTGGCATCGGGCGCCACCCGCACCAGCAGCCCCACCGCCGCACCGGCCACGCCGGCGCCCACCAGCGAGGACGCCTTCCCCAGCGCCACACAGCGCGCGATGACGATCGCCGCCATCGGACGGGCGTTCGGGTCGTGACGGACGGCGGCACGGACCCGGCGTGCCGCCACCAGCTCCGCCACGGCCAGCGCCGCGAGCGGGACCGGCACGAAACCTCCGAGCGGAGGCAGCGAGTTGTAGGAGAAGCGCAACAGCACGTAGGCAGTGACGCCGATGACCAAGAACGGGACGACCAGATCGCCCGGGCCGGTGCGTCGCATGGCTAGCGCACCGCCAGATCGGGCCGGGCTCGAACGCCGGCGAGCTCGTCCTCAGGCAGTGCCGCCACCAGCTCCGCGACCGGTCGATCACCCAGCCGCGCGTCGGGCTGAACGGACAGCCACGGGACGAGCACGAACGCCCGCTGCGCCGCGCGCGGATGCGGCAGCGTGAGCGCCGCGTCGTCGCTGCTCAGCCCGTCCACGTCCACCACGTCCACGTCGAGGGTGCGCGGCCCCCACCGCACGTCGCGCACCCGGCCGGCGGCGCGCTCGGCGGCCTGCGCGCGCGTCAGCCAGTCGGCGGGCGTCGAATCCGGGTCGGTGACGACCAGCACCGCGTTGAGGTAGTCGTCCTGCGGCACCGGCCCCCACGGCGCTGTCTCGTAGACGCCGGACACGGCGACCAGCCAGGGCCGGTGCGCATCGGCGGCGCCCTGCAGCGCGGCGAGCCGGTCGCCGACGTTGGCGCCGACCGAGAGCACCGCCGTGCTCATCGCTCGCCTCTCGTGCGCCGGATCGTCACGGCGACGTCGTCGAACGCCAGCGGTATCGGTGCCTGCGGCTTGTGCACCGTCACCGTGGCCGCCGCCACCCGCTCGTCGCCCAGGCACACCTGCGCCAGCCGTTCGGCGAGCGTCTCCAGCAGATCCACCGCGTCGCCGGCCACGACCTCCGCCAGCGCCTGCGCCAGCGCGCCGTAGTCAACCGTCCTGGCGAGGTCGTCGGAGGCGGCCGCGGCGCGGGTGTCCACCTCCAGTGCCACGTCCACGACGAAGTCCTGCCCGTCGCGGCGCTCGTGTTCGAACACGCCGTGGTGCCCGTGCACCCGCAGCCCGGTCAGCTCGATCCGATCGCTCACCGGCCGGCCTCCGAGATCGCCGCGACGGTCAGCGCCGCGTCGACGGACGGCCCCACCTCGTGCACGCGTACCCCCCAGGCACCGCGCAGCGCGGCATAGGCGGTGAGCGCCGTGGTGGCGTGCTCGCGGTCGTCCACCGGACGAGGCGTGCCGTCGGGGCCGGCCAGGAGCCGGCCCAGGAACGACTTCCGCGAGGCGCCGACCAGCACGGGGAAGCCGAGCCGCACCAGGCTGTCCAGCTCCGCCAGCAGGGACCAGTTGTGCGCCGCCGTCTTCGCGAACCCCAGCCCCGGGTCCAGGACGATCGCGGCCGGGTCCACGCCTCCCGAGACGGCGGCATCCACGCGCGCGATCAGCTCGGCGCGCACGTCGGCCACCACGTCGTCGTAGTGCGCGAGCTGCTGCATCGAGGCGCTGTGCCCACGCCAGTGCATGAGGATCCACGGGCAGCCCGCGTCCCGCACGACCGCCAGCATGTCGGCGTCGCCTAGCCCGCCGGACACGTCGTTCACGACGGAGGCCCCTGCCTGCAGCGCGGCAGCGGCCACCTCGGCGCGGTAGGTGTCGACGCTGAGCGGAATGCGCTCCTGCACAAGGCATTCGATCACGGGGAGGACGCGCCGGATCTCCTCCGCGGCGTCGACGCGCTGGGCGCCGGGGCGGGTGGACTCCCCACCGACATCTATCAGGTCGGCACCGGAGGCCCGCATCTCGACGGCGTGCGCCACGGCGGCGTCGACGCTCGGATAGCGGCCGCCGTCGGAGAACGAATCCGGTGTCACGTTGAGCACGCCCATCACCACGATGCGGTCGGTCCGCGCCGGCAACAGGCTCATCGGCGTCCTCGCTTCGCTGCGGGCGCCGACGAGGCTCCATACGCGCTGCGCTCAATGATTCGCTCGCTGCGCTCGCTCATCGACCCAGGATCAGTGAT
>JAVHVL010000175.1:0-12998 GCA_032160565.1 Pseudonocardiales bacterium
CGCGGCGACCGGGGCGGCCGGCCGCGGACGTGCCCGATGCCGAAGGTAGGGCAGGTCCGTCCGCTTCGGTGCGCCGGCCGGGTCGCGCATCAGAACGAGAGCCCGTAATCAGCCGCTACCCCGCTGATCCCCTTCGAGTAGCCCTGCCCCAGCACCCGGAACTTCCAGCCCCCCTCATGGCGGTACAGCTCGCCAAGCGACAGCGCGGTTTCGACGTCCAGCGACGGGGCGAAGTCCTCGGAGCGCACCAGTTCGCGGTTGTCGGCGAGGTCGAGCACCCGCAGCTCGCACGACCGTAGCTGGCCGAGCGTGCGGCGCAGCGCCGGGCCGTCATTGACGTAGAGGATCACCACGATCCGCTCCACGTCGGCGGGGACGGCCCCGAGATCCACCTCGACCTGCTCCTGGTCGCCACCGAGCGCGGACTCCAGCTGCTGCACCGACAGCTCCGGAGAGGCAAGCTGGTTGAAGAAGACGAAGTGCTCGTCGGACAGCGCCCGCCCTCGGGCGTCGCACAGGATGGTGGCCATCACCAGGTTGTCGCTGAGCGCCGACTCCGAACCTGCGTTCCAGCGGACGCCGAGCACGACCCCGGTCAGTCCGGGTATCTCCCGGGTCAGCGCGACGTTCGCGCCGCGCTTCATGACGGCCATCTAGAGATCCAGGTCCGATCCGGTGAATTTCGTCCGCAGGAAGTTCCCCTGGCTGACCAACTCGTCGGCGTCCTGGGCATGCGCCGCGGCGAGCACGTCGGCGGCCCCGAGCCACAGCGCGTTCACCTGCTCCAGCAGTGATTCCGCGGGTGTCCGGCCGCTCGGGCGCTTGACGTGCACGATCTCGGGATCCAGCGCGAGGTAGGTACGCAGCGTCGTCGGAAGGTAGTCGTTCATGATGCCCTTCACCGAGATCACCGCGTAGATGTCCAGCTGGTCGCCGTCGGCCGTATCGATGATCTCCCGCACCGTATCGGTGACCCTGCGGGCTGCGACGACCGCCTCGACGGGCAGCCGCCCGGCGTTGGAGTTGATGAAGCCGATCAGCTCGTGCAGCTTCCGCAGCAGCTCGTCGGGGCGGTCCTCAGCATCTGGCCCAAGCTGTGGCGGCGGCTGGTCCTGCTGCTGCCAACGCCGGAACCAGGTCATGCCTCCAGTATCTCAACCGCCGCCACCGTGGGTCAGGAGCCGAGCTCGCCCGGCAGGCTGGGGCCGGCCTCGCCGCGGCGGGTGCGCTCGAGGTAAGGCTTGGCGCGCTCGATCTGCCCCTCGAGCGCGGTGACCGTCTGCGCCATGCTGTCGACGGCCTGGGCACGGAAGGAGTCCAGGGCGTCCATGGTCTGGAAGACGTTGTCGAAGGCGGCCTGCAGCTTCTGGATGTCGATGGTGCTGCTGGCTGCCTGCTGGTTGATCTGGGCGCCCTGCACGCGCAGCTGCTGCGATGTGGACTCGATGAGATTCGACGTCGTGGCGTTCAGCGCGCTGATCTGGTCCAGCACCAGCTTCTGCCGCGAGAGCGCCTGGGAGACGATCACGGCGGTGCGCAGCGCGGCGATGGTGGTGGTCTGCGCCCGGTCGACTCCCTTGATCAGCTCGATGTTGTTCTTGCGCACCAGATCGAGGGCCATGTAACCCTGCACCGCCACGGCCATCTGGGTGAGGATGTCCTGGTGCCGCTGCCGCACCGCGAACAGCGCATCCGCACGCATCGTGTTGGCCTCCTCCGTCGTTCCGGCGGCTTCCAGCTGGGCAACCTTCTGCTCGAGCGCGTGGTCGAGGGCGGCGGCGAGCTGGTTGTACTCGCTGAGCTTGCCCATGGCCGTCCACATGTTGGCCTTCTCGGTCTCGATGCTGGCGTTGTCCTTGCGCAGCTCGTCCTGACCGGAGTCGAGGCTCTTGATGATCGCGTTCAGGTGGCTCTGCGCCGTCTCGTACTTGGCGAAGTAGCGCTGCAGCTTGTCGCCGCCGGGCAGCCACTTGAGCACCTTCTTGGCGCCGCTCAGGTCGGCGCGGTTCGGGTCCAGCTCGGTGACCGTGCCGCGCAGCTCCACGAGCGTGTTCGCCACCCGCGTCTGCGCGTCGCCGGCGGACGAGCCCTTGGCACCCTTCACGATCGCCGCGGGGCGGTCGAGCATCCGGTTGGACACGCTGGCCGCGCTGCGCATGTCCTTGTCGCCCATGGACGTGATCGACTCGATCTTCTTGCTGAAGTCGGGCGAGCGGGTGTCCATCGCCGCCAGCTCGTTCGCGAACGCGGTGGCCTTCTGCTGCAGCTCGCTCTGCTTGCCCGGGTCGACGGGCACCGCCCCGGCGGCCTGCTCGGGCTCGACTACCTGCACCGGTGCAGGTGGCGCGAGCACCAGCCCCGTGCCGGTGGCGGCAGCCGGCGCGGGGGTCGCTGCCGGCGTGGTGGTCGAACCGAGATCGAGCTCGGACATGGTGGGAACTCCTTGGGGTCTTCCGATAGGGCTTCCGATGGGGCTTGCCGATGGGCCTTTCCGATGAGCCTGGCTATGACTACAGGAACGCGGTGATCGCGGGCAACAGATCGTGGAACGTACGCCCGGAGGCGGCGTTGCCGATCGCGGTCATTGACCATCCTGCGCCGTCGCGGGCCAGCTTTGCCATGATCTGCGCGGTGTGCCCTCCGGATCCGCTCAGGTCGAAGCGCGCGAGCTCGGTCTCCGTGCTTTCGTCGATGAGGCGGCAGAACGCGTTCTCGATCTGCGAGAAGTTCTGCCCGGTGAAGGAATTGACGGTGAAGACCAGCGTGGTGACGCCGGCGGGCACCCGCGACAGATCCACCCGGATCGACTCGTCGTCCCCCTCGCCGGCACCGGTGAGGTTGTCACCGGTGTGCTGCACCGAACCGTCCTTGCTGCGCAACTGCTGGAACCAGACCTGGTCGACCAGCGCACCCGAGGCGTCGAAGAGCAGCGCCGACGCGTCGAGGTCGATGCTCTGCGCCCGGCTGCCGAACAGCCCCTTCTTGCGCACGGCGTCCCAGCCCAGCCCCATCCGAACCTGGCTCAGCCTGCCGCCACCGGACTTGGTCAGCGAGACCTTCTGCCCCTTGCTCAGACTCACACTCATCGTCGACGACGTCCCTACTACTTGCGCCCGGCGGTCCAGTTCATGCCCCAACCGTATGCCTCGTCGAGGGCACGCTGGGCGCCGTTGAGGTAGTTGACCTCGCGCCGGACCGACAGCTCGCCGCCGCTGCTCTCCAGCAGCGCGACCCCGCAGATGCGCGCGCCGTCACGGGGATCGTCCAGCCGCACCTCTACCTGCGGCCCGCTGGCGGGATGCAAAGTGACCACGCCTTCGGCGGCGGCCCAGTTCGCCGCGCCCTCGTAGATCAGCGCGAAGACCATGATGCGGCGGATCTGGTCGGCGTAGGCGAGATTGACGAAGAGGTTCTCTCCGGCGGCGTTCGTGCCGGAGCGGTCGTCACCGTCGAGCCAGATCACGTTGTCGCGGACCCCGCGCGGGCTTGCGGTGAACGCGTTGCCGAGGGCCTGCACGACGCCCTTCGTGCCGTCCGTGAACTCGTACAGGCAGCCGAGATCCAGATCGAGCGCCGGCGCCGCGCGCTTGAACAAGCCGCCGGGCTGCCCCTGCGGGCGGGCGTTCCAGTTGAGGTTGACGCGCAGCATGCCGGTGGCCGAGCCCTGCTTCGTCAACGACACCTTCGGCGCCGCCTTCGTCAGGGTCACCTTGGTGGTCGATACCGGGGCCGCTGGCGGCGTGGCGGTCGCGCTCGGTGGCGTGACCTGCGGCGCCGCCGGACTCGCCGGCCGCTTCGTGTAGTCGATGCCCATGCCCTACCTACCCTCTCCCGTCACGCCATCGTGGTCCCGTCGGTGCCGCTTTACCTCAGCGCCGCGTTCCCGTCCGACTTGTGCCGGCATTGTGTTCCTGCTGTGGAGACGAACGCGAGCCTCGCCGGGTTCCGGGGGCCGTGGGCCGGCGCGGCACGCTCAGACAGCGGCGCCGATCTCGATGTGGTGGACCTCCTCCGCGGGCATGCGCCGGTTACGGACGATCGACGAGGCGAGCGCCGCGCCGATGAAGCCGACGCCGATCAGCCCCGTGACGACCTCCGGCACCTCATAGCGCATCGTGAACAGCAGGATCACCGCCAGCGCGCCGATCGCCCACAGCGCACCGTGCTCGAGGAACACGTACTCGTTGAGCGTGCCCTTGCGCACCAGGTACACCGTCAGCGATCGGATGAACATCGCGCCGATGCCCAGCCCGATGGCGATGAGGATCGGGTCCGAGGTGATCGCGAACGCCCCCACGACGCCGTCGAAGCTGAACGACGCGTCGAGGACCTCGAGGTACAGGAACAGGAAGAAGGCGGCCTTGCCGACGACGTGCATGACCTGCTTGCCGGCGACCTCGGACACCACGCCCTCTTCCTCGTTCTGGAAGAACTCGCCGAGGCTGTTGACGACCAGGTAGGTCACCAGGCCGAGCACGCCGGAGACGAGCACGGTGGAGATCTTGTTCGCGGGTGCGAGCGTGTACGCCGAGATGGCGAGCGCGGTCAGGCTGATGACGACCGAGAGCTGGTCGAGCTTGCCGATCTTCGCCAGCGGCCGCTCGATCCACGTGAGCCAGGTGAGCTCACGCTCCTCGAGGATGAAGTCGAGGAACAGCACCAGCAGGAAGATGCCGCCGAACGCGGCGATCGCGGGGTGCGCTTCGTGGAGCAGGAAGCCGTAGGTGCCCTCCTGTTTCGGGTCACCCTTCTCCAGCGCGAGCCGGATGGCCTCGGCGGGGGTGAGCTTCGCGGTGATGCCGACGATCAGCAGCGGGAAGACGAGGCGCATCCCGAACACCGCGATCGCCACGCCCACGGTCAGGAAGATCTTCTGCCAGAACGGGCTCATCCGGACCAGCACGGTGGCATTGACGACCGCGTTGTCGAAGGAGAGCGACACCTCCAGCACGGCCAGGATGGCGGCAACGGCCAGGCCGGTGCCACCGCCGTAGATGAAGCCGGCGGTCAGCCCCACGACGGCGACGACGAACGAGCCGCTGAAGGTCTTCCAGAAGAACATGCAGTGCCCCCCGGGCGTCAGAAGAGCAGATGGGCTGGAACGTCAGCCGACATTGACGCCGAAGTCGCGGGCGATCCCGGCCAGCCCCGTGCTGTACCCCTGCCCGACGGCACGGAACTTCCACTCCGCGGCGTTGCGGTAGAGCTCGCCGAAGATCATCGCGGTCTCGTTGGAGTAGTCCTCGGACAGGTCGTAGCGCGTCAGCTCCGCGTTGTCGGCCTGGTTGACGACACGAATGAACGCATTGCGCACCTGCCCGAAGTTCTGCCCGCGCGACTCCGCGTCGTAGATCGACACCGTGAAGACGATCTTGTCGGCCTCGGCCGGGACGGCGGCGAGATTGACCTTGATCGCCTCGTCGTCCCCCTCGCCCTCACCGGTGAGGTTGTCGCCGGTGTGCTCGACCGAGCCGTCCGGGCTGGTGAGGTTGTTGAAGAACACGAAGTGGGCGTCGGAAAGGATCTTGCCCGAGGTGCCCACCATCAGGGCGCTTGCGTCGAGGTCGAAGTCGGCGCCGGTGGTCGTGCGGGCGTCCCAGCCCAGCCCGACGAGAACCGCCGTGAGACCCGGTGCCTGCTTGGTCAGCGAGACGTTGCCACCCTTGCTGAGGCTGACACTCATGCTGCTCCTCCTGTTGCTTCCAGCTTCGACGATGGACGCGCCGCTATGACTCCGCTAAGACTCTAGTGGCGGAGCTGTGACCCCTGTTACGCCGCTCAGACGTTGACGCCGTAGTCCTGAGCGATGCCGGCCAGCCCAGTCGTGTAGCCCTGTCCGACCGCACGGAACTTCCACTCCGCGCCGTTTCGGTACAGCTCCCCGAACACCATCGCCGTCTCCGTCGAGGCGTCCTCGGACAGGTCGTACCTGGCCAGTTCGGAGTTGTCGGCCTGGTTGACCACCCGGATGAACGCGTTGCGGACCTGCCCGAAGGACTGTCCGGCGGCGGCCGCGTCATAGATCGAAACCGGGAAGACGATCTTGTCGATCTCCGCCGGCAGTGCGTTGAGATTCACCTTCACCTGCTCGTCGTCGCCCTCGCCCTCACCGGTCAGGTTGTCACCGGTGTGCTGGACGGCGCCGTCGGGCGTGGCGAGGTTGTTGAAGAACACGAAGTGCTTGTCGGAGAACACCTTGCCGTCCGCACCGCAGACGATGGCGCTGGCGTCGAGATCGAAGTCCTTGCCGTCGGTGGTACGGGCGTCCCAACCGAGGCCGACCGTGACGGCGCTCAGCCCGGGGGCCTGCTTGGTGAGCGAGACGTTTCCACCCTTGGTGAGGCTGACTGTCACGTGCTTCTCCAAACTGTCGGGCGGTGCGGCTGATGGATGTCAGGCACCGTAGTCCAGGGCCACGAGCGAACTGATCGTCGTAAAGCCAACGTCGTAGGTGGGGTGCAGAGTTCCGACGTCCTCGCCGAGGGCGACCCGCACGGCAGCCCACGGCAGGTTCACACCGGACAGCGTGGTCTGGAAGAGCCCGCCGGAGATGCGGGTGTTGAGCTCCAGCAGGTAGGGCAGCGGCTCCGCGTCCTCCGGGCCCTGCCAGTAGCGAACCTGGGTGTTGGAGAGGAACGCGACGCCGTGCGCTCGGGTCAGCCGCTCCGCGACATCCCGGGCGACGCGGTCGTCGACCAGCACCCGCCGCCGGCGCGAGCGGGTGCGCCCGATGACGGCCAGCGGCTCCCCCACGCGGTCAGCGAGCACGTCCATGCTGATCTCGGGCCCAGTCAGGTAGGGCATGACCAGGAGCGCCGGCACCTCCCGGCCCTGCTGGTGCGCCGCGTCCAGTGCCGCGCAGGCGCGGTCCAGGTCGGCGCGCGGGCGCCACGAGCCGACCAGCTCGGACAGATCCGGCGGTGCTGCCGACAGGAAGCGGAACCCCCTGCCGCCGACGGCGCTGACCGGCTTCATGCAGACGACCTCGGCGAAGTCACGCATCCGCTTGTACGCGGCGCGGAGCCCGGCGGAGTCGTCCACGACGTCGTGCGGCGGCACGGGCAGGCCGAGCTGCCTGGCTGCGAGGTAGGCGGTGCCCTTGTCCTCGAACAGCCGGACCGCGGCGGCGGGCGGGCAGAGCACGGTGACGCCCACAGAGGCGAATCGCTCGCGGGCCTCGGCGATGTCGGCCAGGGCGGTCAGCGGGACGAAGACGTGGATGCTGTGCTCGCGCGCGAAGTCCAGCGCCCACTCGACGTAGTCACGGCCGGTCAGTTCGTGCGGTTCGGGCAACTGCTCGTCGCAGGCGGCGAGCACCGGCGAGTCAGGGTCGCTGTGGGTGCCGACGACATGCACGGCGCGCCCGTCCGGGTTTTCCCGCAGCATCGAGATGACGTGGCTGTTCGTCGAGTACGTGCGGTTGAACCAGAAGCGGAGCACGCGGCCTCCCATGCCTCAATGTTCGCGCGGTACCCAGGTTGCGGTCGGGGCACCGCCGTCACGCGGCGCCTCGAAGTCGATCACATAATGACCGGCGCGGGGGTCGTCCGTGTACTCGATCATCGTGAGGCGCTCGCCGGCTATCGGGTTCGCCCGGAAGCTGCGCTGCTCGCCGCTCCATGGGCCTCCGACGCAGGCCACGATGATCACGCGGAGTGTCCGTAGCGCGCGGGCCTCGGGCGGTGCGGTCGCATGCGCGCACCCTAACCCCGTGCACTGATTCCGGTACATGGATTCCGCTAGATGGCGGGCGCTCCGCGCCCATCCTGTACCGGAATCGCGTCAGATGGCCAGCGTCACCTCGTCGCAGACGATCCTGCACTGCGCACTGACGTCGTCAAGCTGCGCCACGAAGCCGCGGATGCGCTCCGGCGCGTCGACGACGTAGACCGTGATCGGCGTGCGGTCGACGAGGCCCCAGGTAGGCGTCGTGTGGATCCTGCCCGACAGCCCGAATCCGGCGATCCCCTGCAGCGTCGTCGCACCGCGCAGCCCGGCCTGGTGCGCGCGCCGAAGGATCTCCGCGCTGAGCGCCCTGCCGTGCGCCACGTCGGCATGCCCGAGGTGGATCGACAGACGAAGCGCCTGCTCGAACCTCACTGTCCGCTCCTCCCGCGCCGGGTACTCATGCCGCAAGTGTCGTGCCGAGCCACCAGCCGAGGGCGGCCGCCCCGATGCCCGCGACCACGCTGAGGACGACGTTGGCGGCCGCATAGCGCCCGGCGCCTTCCTGGATGAGGTGCATCGTCTCGTAACTGAAGGTGGAGTAGGTGCTCAGCGCGCCGCAAAAGCCGGTGCCGAGCAACGCCGCGACCGCCGGATCCAGATCGCCCGTCGCGGCGGTCACCACGCCCAGGGTGAACGAGGCGATCAGGTTGACCGCGAGCGTGCCCCACGGGAACGGCGTCTCGTGGCGCGACTGGATCGCGCGGTCGGTCAGGTACCGAGCGGGGGCGCCCACCAGCGCGCCTAGCGCGATCGCGAGCGGGATCACTGCTGCGCCGAAGTGCCGGATGCGACGACCTCGACGTCGTCGAGGGCGATCACGCCGCGCACCTCCAGCTCCTCGAGCTGAGGCAGGAACCCCGTGATTTTCTCCGCCGTATCGATGATGACGATCAGCACCGGCAGGTTCTCGGCGAGGTCCAGGATGCGGCTGGTGTGCACCTGCCCGGTGTGCCCGAAGCCCTCGATGCCGCGGAACACCGAGGCGCCGGCCAGACCTGACGCGTGCGCGCGGCGGACGATCTCGCCGTACAGCGGCTTGTGCGCGACGCTGGCGTCCTCGTCGACGATCACCATCAGCCGTCGCGCTGTTCCGGAGAGGGTCATGGTGAGCTCCTTTGGGACCGGCGCATTCGCGTGTTGGTCACGGCGCGAGCGGCCAGCCGAGTTGTCCCCGCAGCCAGCCAGACAGCGGCGAGGCAGGCGACGACCGTCGCCAGCACGTACTCCAGCGCGGTGGCTGCACGGTGGGCGAGCAGCAGGCGCTGGACGTCGACGGCGAACGTGGAGAACGTCGTGTACCCGCCGAGCACGCCCACGCCGAGAAAGGGGCGCGCCAGCCGGTGTGGCGCCGTGAGCTCAAAGATCAGCACCATCAGCGCACCGATGAGCAGCGAGCCGGAAGCGTTGATGACCAGCGTGGCCCAGGGGAATTGCCGCCCCGAGTGCGGCACGAGCTCGCCCACCCCATAGCGCGCCTCGGATCCGATCACGCCGCCGATCGCGATCGCGGCGAGCACGCCCCACGGCCGCGACCGGATCTCGGCCGCCTGCGCTGCGTCGTGCAGATCGACGTCCGGATCCACGACGCCATCTAACCGCGCGCGGCGGCGGCCCGTCTGCCGGGACCGTTCCGGCGCGCCGTCGGGCACACTGGCGGCGTGACGAGTGCGGAGCTGCCCGACCTGGGAACCATCCTGTCGATCTGGGCTCACCCGGACGACGAGAGCTACTGCTGCGCCGGGCTCATGGCCGCCGCCGTGCGCGCGGGGCGGCGCGTCGTGTGCGTCACCGCGACGCGCGGCGAGCTGGGCTCGACGGATCCGGAGCGTTGGCCGGCCGGTCCGCAGCTGGCCGACATCCGCACCAAGGAGCTCGCCGCCTGCCTCGCCGAGATCGGTGTCAGCGAGCATGTGTGGCTCGACTACCCCGACGGCGGCTGCGACGAGGTCGACGAGGACGAGGCGATCGCGCGGCTGCGTGCCATCGCCGAGGAGGTACGGCCCGACACCGTCTTCACCTTCGGGCCGGACGGTGGCACCTACCACCCCGACCACATGTCGGTGTCGCGCTGGACGACCGCTGCGGTGGCCGGTACCGGGGCGCAGCTGCACTATGCGACGAGCACGCCGGAGTGGCAGGCCAGGATCACGGAGTTCGTCGACCCGTCGGCGATCATGATGGCCGACCGCGAACCGGTCACCGTGCCTGCCGAGCAGTGCTCGATCCACGTCACGCTCGAGGGCGAGCTGCTCGACATGAAGTACCGCGCGATGCTCCGCCAGGAGAGCCAGATCGGCCCGATGCTCGCGATGATGAGCCCGGATGACTTCCGGACACTGTTGGCGGAGGAGACCTTCTGCCTGCCGAGCGAGTTCCCCGCCGTCTGACTCACCGACCTGAGCTGAGCACTCACGGAAGGTCGCCCGCGAGCTCGGCCGCCGCGGTGCGCAGGACCCGCCGGAGCTCCCCGACCGGCGGTGTGAGACGGCCCGGCAGGCGGGCCAGCACGACACGCCGCAGCTCGCGCGGCCCGTCCTCGACGCGCACGAGCCGCACGCCGTGCGGGACGGCCGACGCGAGCGCAGCCGGGACGGTGGTCACGCCACAGCCAGCGGCGACGAGCTGCAGCTTGGTCAACCAGTCGCGAGCTGTGTGGCCGACGTGCGGCCGGCCGTCCAGCCCGGGCCACACGCCGAGCAGGGTCTCCGCGCCGGTCGACGGGCTGGCGATCCAGGTCTGACCGCGCAGCTCCTCGACCCGCACGGAGTCGCGCGCCAGCGGGCTCGCGGCCGGCACGGCGACGAGCAGGCTGCGCTCGCTGAGCGTCTCGAGGGTCAACGCGGGCGACTGCGCGTCGGGCGCTCGGAACGGCGGCACGGAGGCGATGACGACGAGGTCGAGGGTGCCCGCGCGCAGCGCGCGGACGAGGGCCGGCGTCGTCCCCTCCCGCGTCGTGACGTCGATGCCGGGGTGGCTGCGGCGCAGGCCGGCGAGCGCCCGCGGCACGAGCGCTGCGCCCGCGCTGGTGAACGCACCGAGGCGAACCCGTCCGCCCTCCGCCGCTCGTCCGGCGAGCTCGCGGGCCGCGGCGTCGAGTTCGTCGAGTGCGGCGGAGGCGTGTCGCATCAGTACGCGACCGGCAGCCGTCAGCTCGACGCCGCCGGGCCGGCGCTCGAACAGCTGAGCCCGGGCCTCCGTCTCCAGGGCAGCGACCTGCCGGGACACCGCGGATTGCGTGTAGCCGAGCGCTGCTGCCGCACCGGTGAACGATCCGCGCTCCGCGATCTCGCGCAGGACACGGAGTCCAACCATCGAAGGGTTCATGACAACTACGCATACCACGCATGCCTTACTTGCGCTGGACGCATGCCCTTTCGGTGCTTAGCGTCGGTCGCATGACTGCTGCTCGAATTGCTTTGATCACCGGCGCGAACCAGGGCCTCGGGTACGCCCTGGCCGGAGGGCTCGCGGCACGAATGCGCCCGCAGGATCTGGTGCTCCTCACCGGCCGCGACCAGGAACGGGTCGCGGCTGCCGTCGGTCGGCTTTCAGGTGCGCGGGCTCGGCTGGAGGGCCGCCGGCTCGACGTCACCGACGGCGCTGCCGTGACCCGCCTCGCCGACGAGGTGCGCGAGCAGCACGGCGGCATCGACATCGTGTTCTCCAACGCGGGCGCTCGCATGACGCCGGACCGCTCACCGGAGTCGCAGGTGGATGCCGTCGTCGACTCCTACAACCTCGGCGCGATCCGGATGCTGCGTGCGTTCACGCGGCCACCTGGAGCCACGGCTGCGTCCGCTGTTCGACGAGGCAGGCTCCTTGGCCGACGTCGAAGCGGTTCTCGCGTCATGGCGGGCGGCTGTCCACGACGGGACGGCGGGGGCGCAGGGCTGGCCGCGCTGGCTGAACGTGCCGTCGAAGATCGCCCAGGTCGCGGCGGTGCGCGTGACCGCCGCCGAGCGACGCGAGCAGGATCTGCAAGACGGCACGCTGATCGCCGCCGTCTGCCCCGGGCTCATCGACACCGCCGCATCCCGGCCGTGGTTCACGGATATGAGTCACGCGCAATCACCCTCGGCGGCGGCCGAGGCCCTTCTCGAGCTCGCCCTCGCCGAGTCCGTGGACGCCGCTCACTACGGCGAACTGGTTCGCTTCGGGCAGGTACTGCCGTGGCGCGATGAGATCGCCCCCGAGGCCGGCGCCGAGGCCAGGGTGCGGCCGGCAGTCGCGTAACACCGGCAAGGATAGGCGTCCGCAACTGCCCTGCGGGCACCGACCGAATCCAGCATCGTGGACGTGTCGACGATCGGCTGAGCGCCTCGGCCAGCCGGCTGTCTAGCCGGGCGCCGGCGCGCTCTCGTCGTTCTGCCACAGCCCGAACTCGTTGCCGTGCGGGTCGGCGCAGGTGACGAACCAGCCCATGGCCGGGACCGGCATGGGTTGCCCCGCCTGGCCACCGAGCTCGGCGACCTTCGCCGCGCCGCCGTTGATGTCGTCGACGTCGAAGTACACGCGGGCGCCCCGCTTGCCCGGCTCCATATTGGTGATCGCGCCGCCTTGCTGCTCGCCGAGGCGCATCATGTGGTACTCGGACGGTCCGGGGTAGGAGTCGAACTCCCAGCCGAACAGCGAGCCCCAGAACTCGCGTGCCTTGGCGGTGTCGTCGGCAGGGATCTCGATGTGGACGATCTGACCGGCCATCGGATCCTCCTCCTTCGTTGGTGGGCCCCGGCGCCTTGTCGGGGTGCCCTCCGACGCTAGCCCGCCCCTCCGACAACGGCAGTGAAGGAAATGCCGTGATCAGGTCGCGTCCGGTGCGCATCCACGGCGAGAAGCGCGCACCAACCGCGAGTTGATCAGGATTCGGTAACGGTGATGGCGACCTTTCCCCGTGCGCGTCCGGCCGCGAGGTGGCGTATCGCCTCCGGCGCGTCATCCAGCGCATAGGTCCGGTCGATGCTCGGCGTCACCTTGCCCGCCTCGATGAGCTCGGCGAGCCGTTCGAAGTCGCCGGCGCGCTGCTTGCCGATGAACGTGGTCAGCCGCTGGCGCAGGAACGGTGACAGGGCCACGGCGCGCACCTGCCGGTTCATGCCGCCGGAAAGGTTGCCGCCCTCCTCGCCGCCGACGAGGACGGCCGTCCCGGTGGGCGTGAGCGCACGGCGGAGCCGTGACAGGGCGGGATTCCCCGCGATGTCGACGATCAGGTCGTAGCGGTGGGTACCGTCGGCGAAGTCGTCGCGGGTGTAGTCGATGACATGGTCGGCGCC
>JAVHVL010000216.1:0-3798 GCA_032160565.1 Pseudonocardiales bacterium
TCGATTGTCACCGGGCCCGGTCGGATTGGAACCGACGGCCTAGGGATTAGAAGTAATCCACGGCTACCCCCACGCCTCGCATCCGCATAAACAGCGGAAATACGCGATTTAGCCACTGCTTGCCATGCAGAAGGTCGTGGGTTCAAGTCCCATCAGCCGCTTCGGAAAGCCCGTTCTGTGAGCGGGTTTTTTCGTTCCTAGCCGGCTGGAGCGTCTGATTCTCCGGACAGTGAGCGGACAGTCGCGCGCGAAAATCGGCACGTCGATCTGAGCACCCCCAGAAGAAACCGCTTGGCGAGCGGACTTTCGCGCCGGGTCGAACTCGTGACCTTCTGCAGACCCGTCAGACGCTCTGACGCTCGGCGGCGTCAGCGGCAGGACCGCTTGCGCTTCAAGTCGCCGAGCGGGCGTGTGCGGGCGGACGCGGCAGACGCCCGGTGCTCGTCCAAGGCGGGAGCGTGCTGCGCGTGATTCCGGGCTCCTGCAATTGTGCTCTGAAGCAGCAGTCTGGGACTCGGCCCCCGGTGGGGCTCGCGATAGATTTGGCGCCGATGGCGCTCGATGCTGAGCAGTACGACGTGGTTGTGGTCGGCGGCGGAGCAGCGGGGGTAGGTGCGGCCGTGGGGGCGTCCCAGGCGGGCGCTCGGACGCTGGTGATCGAGAGCGCGGGGTTCTTGGGAGGCGCCGCGACGCTCAAGGGCGTACAGACGTATTGCGGCCTGTACACGATCAGCGATCGGCCCCGCCCGACGGTGCTTGGCGTCGCCGCTCAGGTCATCGCGCGGCTTCGCGAGCGCGGTGGCGCCCGTGGTCCGGTGAAGTTTCGGGGCACGTTCGTGCTGCTCGACCCCGAGGCCGTGAAGCTTGCTCTTGACGAGGTGTGCGAGGAGGCGGGTGTCGACGTTCTGCTGCACGCTCTCGTAGTCCGCGCCGACCGCGATGGCGGACTGGTCCGCTGGGTCACTTACCACGACCACAACGGGGAGCACACGGCCTCGGGGACGGCGTTCGTCGACGCGTCCGGTGAGTGCGACCTTGCGTACTTCGCCGGAGCCTCCACTCGGTACGGCAACCACGGCTTCGTCAACCTCGGGACGCTCGCGACGCGGTTCGGTGGGATCGAGCCGGATGCCGACGTCACCGCCGAAACGTGGACAAAGGCGATCCACGAAGCGAGATTGGCAGGCGTCGGACCGGTGTCGAAGGACACCTCGATGATCGCGCGCGTGCCGCTCTCCGGAGACGTCATCGCCTACCTTGTGAGCGCCGCCTACGACGCCCGCGATGCGGCGAGCATTAGTCGGGCCGAGCGGCTCGGGCGCCGCCAAGCCTGGACGTACCTCGCGGTGATCCGGACGATCAAGGGATGCGAGAACGCGTACCTCGCTAGTAGCGGCCCGTGGTTCGGCACCCGTGAGAGCCGGCACATCAACTCCGTCCAACAACTGCGTGAGGAGGACGTCGTGAGCGGGGCGCGGTTCGAGGACTCCGTCGCGCTGGGCTCGTGGGGCACCGAGTGGCATGACGTCGAGACGACCGCAAGCGAGTTCAAGCTGCCCGGAAACAACGGTGTCTACGAGATCCCACTCGGTGCCCTGACGAGCGTCGACACGCCCAACCTGTTCGCCGCTGGCCGTACCGCCGACGGCGACCAGATGGCGGGCGCGTCGCTTCGCGTCATGGGCACCGCCTTCGCGACCGGGCAGGCGTGTGGCGTTGCCGCGGCCGAGTACGCCCACGCGGGTGCCGCTGAGGTGCCGCCGATCCAGCGCGCTCTGCGCACGCAAGGCGCCCTGATCGACGGCGATGACCTGCCCGAACCTGTGGCTCTCCTGAGCCCGTGACGGCCCTCGGTCAGCGCCAAGCACAACCACGTTCCACCACTACGAACCTGAGCCGTGGCTTGGATTGCTCCCGCTGCCGGACGATTCCGATCGTCCAGCTCCTTCCGCGCGAGAGCGAATGATCAGAGGACGCTCCGAACCGCGGCGCGGATCCGAGTCGTGACGGGTAGCGGCGGACCCTGCACGCCTTCCAAGGACAAGTTCGGGCGTCAAGCCCGACCGCCACCCTCGGCGGTCACGCGGTCGGCTGATCACGGGTACCTCTTGGTACCAGAACTCCCGGTAATCGGATGCAATCCGATCGCATCTGATCGCGCGCCGAATCCGCGTGCATGCTGGAAATCGGGCCTTCAGACACTGCTTGCCATGCAGAAGGTCGTGGGTTCGAGTCCCATCAGCCGCTTGCGCGAAGCCCGCTTTCTGAGCGGGTGTTTCGCTTTCCGAGGGTCCCGCGCGATCGCCAAGATCCGACGATGGCGGAGTCACCTGACTCGGTGCGATCTTCACCGCCGCAAGCGAGCCGCACAGCCCGCACCGAGGACCGCCCGTCGGCGTGAGCGGACGCCACGCCGGTGATCCGGATGCGCCGGCGTCGGGACTCGACCAGCATCAGAGAGAAGGCATGTAGCCATGGGCGCCGTCGATTCGAAGCACCTGCGGGTCGTCGGGACTGGTCCGGGGCTGGGTGCGTCCGTCGCGCGCCGGTTCGTCCGCGCGGGGTATCGCCTGACGCTCGTTGCCCGGTCGCAAGCGACGACTGCCGCGCTCGCCGATGGGTTGCGTGGCGCGGGCACCGACGTCACGGTCGTTGCGGCAGACGCCGCTGAGCCTGACCGCCTGCGCGCCGCCGTCGCACCGCTGTTCGCCGCGCCCGGCGCCCCGGCCGTCGTGATCTACAGCGCGGCCTTGGCTGCGTTCGCCGAGGAGCATCGGCGCGTGACGGTCCCCGAGCCGGTGCCGGACGCGGTCTAGCGAGGCTATTGACGCAACCCTTCCGATGTGCTCAGAGCCCATCGGGAGGCTCGTGTCAATAGCGAGGAAGGGGAGCGGCTACCAATGGGCTTGCTGGATCGCTCTGGGAACCTCGTCGGGCGGCAGCGGCCGCGCGAAGAGGTAACCCTGGGCATGGTCGCAGCCGAGCTCCCGCAAACGGGCGAGCTGATCTGCGGTCTCGACACCCTCGGCGATGGATCTCAATCCAAGGTTGGCTGCCAGGTCGATGACGGCGGAGACGATGCCCTCGTCTTCATGATCCGTTCCGAGTCCTTGCACGAACGACTGGTCGATCTTCACGAACGTGAGGGGCAGCCGGCGCAGGTGGGTGAGCGAGGCGTAGCCGGTGCCGAAGTCGTCGAGGCCGACCTCCACCCCCAGATCCCTGATCCCTCCGAGCTGCGACAGGACGTTGGGTTGAAGGTCCATGACGGCGGTCTCGGTGAGCTCGAGGTGCAGGCAACCCGGTTGCAGCCCGCTGCGCTCGAGCCCTTCTCGCACGAGCGCGGCCAGGTCACCGGGCACGAACTGGCGAGAAGAGAGGTTGACGGCGACGGGCAAGCACTTCGCATGCCAGCTCTTCGCCTCCTCGCAGGCCGTTCCCAGTACCTGCGCGCCGAGCTGCACGACGAGGCCGCTCTCCTCTGCGACGGGAACGAAGGCAGCAGGAGACAAGATGGAGCCGTCGTGCTCGGCGATCCGCGCGAGCGCCTCGAAGCCGGCGACGCTTCCGCTCGCCAGGTCGACGATCGGCTGGTAATGCGCGATGACCCGGCGCTCGTCCAAGGCGGACTGGAGCATCCGTCGTGCAACGGTTCCCTGCTGGACCTGACGACGGAGGGCTGGGTCGAAGAGCTCGGCGCGCCCTCCACCAAGGGACTTGGAGTGGTACATGGCGGTATCGGCTTCGCTGAGCAGCGTCTCCGCCGTCCCCCGCCCGCCAACCGAGACGGCGATTCCG
>JAVHVL010000217.1:0-10804 GCA_032160565.1 Pseudonocardiales bacterium
AACCTGTTCGTCTCCGTCTCGGCCGGGGTCGCCGCGCTGTTCGGCCCGCTGCACGGCGGCGCCAATCAGGCCGTCCTCGAGATGCTCGAGGGCATCCAGAACGACGGGGGCGACGTCGCCCGCTTCGTGCAGCGCGTCAAGGACAAGGAGCCGGGCGTCAAGCTCATGGGCTTCGGCCACCGGGTCTACAAGAACTACGACCCACGCGCGGCCATCGTCAAGCAGACCGCCGACGGGATCCTGTCCGCGATGGGCAAGCGCGATGACCTGCTCGACATCGCGATGGAGCTCGAGGGCTTCGCGCTGTCGGACGACTACTTCATCGAGCGGAAGCTCTATCCGAACGTCGACTTCTACACCGGCCTGCTGTACCGCGCGATGGGTTTCCCGACCCGGATGTTCACGGTGCTGTTCGCGATAGGCCGGCTGCCCGGGTGGATCGCCCAGTGGCACGAGATGATCAACGACCCGCAGACGAAGATCGGCCGGCCGCGGCAGCTGTACACCGGCCCCCTCCAGCGGCCGTTCGTTCCGATCGACAAGCGCTGACGCTCTCGACGCAGGCCGCCCACTTCATGCGCGATGCAGCGCGAGGCGGGCGGCGTGCCAGCCACCCATGCCGTGCACCCCACCACCCGGCGGAGTGCCGGCTGAGCCGATGTACAGCCCGGGCACCGGCGTGGCCCACGGCCGGAGGCTCAGCACCGGGCGGGCGATGAACTGGCGCAGGTCGGCCGCGCCGCCGCCGACATCGCCGCCGACGAGGTTGGCGTCGAAAGCCTCCAGCTCCGCCGGCGAGAACACATGCCGGGCGAGCACCCGGTCTCGAAAGCCCGGTGCGTAGCGCTCCAGTTGCTGCTCGATCGCCGCTGCCACGTTCACTGTCGATCCGTTCGGGACATGGCAATACGCCCACAGCGTGTGCTTGCCCGCGGGTGCCCGCGTCGGATCGGCCGCCGTCGGCTGCACGCAGATGACGTACGGACGCTCGGGATGCCCGCCCCGGGCGACCTGTCGTTCGGCGGCGGCGATCTCCCCGATCGTCCCACCCAGATGCACGGTGCCCGCCCCGGTCACGCGGCAGTCCCGCCATGGCACCGGGGCGTCCAGCGCCCAATCCACCTTGAACACACCGGGTCCGTAGCGGTAGCGGGCCAGCCGCCGCCGGTACCGCTCGGGTAGCCGGTGGCCTGCTACGGCCAGCACCTGACGCGGCGTCAGATCGAGCAGCAGGCTGCGCGCCGCGGGCAGTTCGGACAGATCCCGCACTCGCACGCCGACTCGGATCTCGGCCCCCAGCGCGGTCAGCCGCTCGACGAGGGCGATCGCCAGGTTCTCGCTGCCGCCCACGACGAGTGGCCAGCCGACGAGATGTGCCAGGCCGGCCATGAACGTGGCATAGCCCGCCGTGGCGGGCTGGTCCAGGCTCAGCACCGAGTGCCCGGCCATCCCCGCGAGGACCGCACGTGCGGCCTCGGTTCGGAACGCCGCCCTGGCAAGCGTCGTCGCCGGCAGGATGCCCGACGCGCCGAAGCGTGCCAGCGCCGGCGCGGCGCGCAACGCATGCCCCGGCGACAGCGGCGACAGCAGCGCGTCGACCAGCCGCTCCCCCGCCGCGGCGTTCCCGCCCACGAGAGCGCGCCACGCCGTGCCGTCCCCAGCCAACCCCGCGGCCGTCTCGGCGACGTCGCGGTGGACGAGCACGGCCGCACCGTCCAGGGGATGGGCGGCGGGCACCGGGGGGTGCGCCCAGAGCGCCTCGTCCAGCGGCAGCTGCATGCCGCGGAAGGCGGGGGACGCGACCGCCAGCGGCAGCACGGTCGCGCCGACGTCGTGGCGGAAGCCGGGCAGCGTCAGCTCCTCGGTGCGCAGTGCGCCACCCACCCGATCAGCGGCTTCCACGACCAGCACCCGCCGCCCCGCTTCGGCGAATGTCAGGGCAGCCATCAGCCCGTTCGGGCCGGCGCCGACCACGACGGCGTCGAATCCGTCCGCGCCGCTCATGCCGCTTCCACGGGTCAATTACGGCCTCTCCACGCCCGCGCGGCAAGGTCGAGCTGTCGCCATGATCCGCGTAGCGTCCACGCCATGGCGTACTACCAGCAACGGGGCAGCGTGCCACCGAAGCGGCACACGCAGCACCGGCGCCCCGACGGAGGTCTCTATTACGAGGAGCTGATGGGTGAGGAGGGCTTCTCCTCCGACTCGTCGCTGCTCTATCACCGCGAGATCCCGTCGGCCATCGTCGACGCCCGCACCTGGGAGCTGCCCGATCAGTGCACGGTGCCCAACGAGCCACTCCTCCCGCGGCACCTGAAGCTGCATGCGCTCTTCGCCGATCCGGCCGGCGTCGACGTGGTCACCGGGCGGCGCCTGGTGCTCGGCAACGACGATGTGCGGATCTCCTACGTCGTCGCCACCGAGCCCTCGCCGCTGTACCGCAACGCGATCGGCGACGAGTGCGTGTACCTCGAAGCGGGATCGGCCGTCGTCGAGACGGTGTTCGGTGCGCTCGAGGCGCGGCTGGGCGACTACGTGCTGCTGCCTCGCGCCACCACGCACCGCTGGGTGCCGGCGGGCGACGAGCCGCTGCGGGCGTACTGCATCGAGGCGAACAGCCACATCACCCCGGTGCGGCGCTACCTGTCCAAGTTCGGGCAGCTGCTCGAGCACTCGCCGTACTGCGAGCGCGACCTGCACGGCCCGCGCGAGCCGCTGCTCGCCGACGGAACCGATGTCGAGGTCCTCCTCAAACACCGGGGCGGAGGGCCGTCCGGCATCGCCGGCTCGGTGCACGTCTACCCCAAGCACCCCTTCGACGTCGTCGGCTGGGACGGCTGCCTGTACCCGTTCACGTTCAACGTCGCGGACTTCATGCCGATCACGGGGAAGGTGCACCAACCACCGCCGGCGCACCAGGTGTTCGAGGGCAACAACTTCGTGATCTGCAACTTCGTGCCGCGCAAGGTCGACTACCACCCGCTGTCGATCCCGGTGCCGTACTACAACTCCAACGTCGACTCCGACGAGGTGATGTTCTACTGCGGCGGCGACTACGAGGCACGCAAGGGTTCGGGCATCGGGCAGGGCTCGATCAGCCTCCACCCGGGCGGTCACTCGCACGGACCCCAGCCCGGCGCGTACGAGCGCAGCATCGGTGTGGAGTACTTCGACGAACTCGCCGTCATGGTCGACACGTTCCGCCCGCTGCGCCTGGGCGAGGGCGGGCGAGCCAGCGACGACGGCAGGTACGCCTGGTCGTGGTCCGGGCGCGGACCGGCTTCGTGACGCGCTGCTGGCTCGGAGTCCCTGACGAGAACCCCTTCGGTATCGACAACCTGCCCTACGGCATGGCGGCGCTGCCGAACGGCACCACGCGCCTCGTCGTGCGCATCGGCGCCTGGGCATTCGACGTCGGGGATCGCGGTCCGCACGCGTCACTCGACGCCCTGTTCGCGGCGGGGCCGGAGGCGTGGGCAAGCAGCCGGCAGTCGATCGTCGAATGGCTGACCGACGAGCGGCATCGCGGCCTCGTCGAGCCACACCTGCACCCGCTGGAGTCCGTCCGCATGACATTGCCGTTCACCGTGGCGGACTACGTCGATTTCTACGCCTCCGAGGCGCACGCCGCGAACGTCGGCCGGACCTTCCGCCCGAATGGCGAGCCGCTCACGCCGAACTGGAAGCACTTGCCGATCGGCTATCACGGCCGATCAGGGACGGTCGTGGTGTCCCGCGCCGAGGTCCGGCGGCCGGCAGGTCAGTGGCGCGACGCGGACGGCGCGGTGCGCTTCGGTCCCACGCAGCGGCTGGACCTCGAGGCGGAGGTGGGTTTCGTGGTCGGCGTCGGCAGCTCGCTCGGCACGCCGGTCGCCGTGTCCGAATTCCGCCAACACGTGTTCGGGGCGTGCCTGGTCAACGACTGGTCGGCGCGCGACATCCAGGCGTGGGAGAACGTGCCGCTGGGGCCGTTCCTGGGCAAGTCGTTCGCCACGTCCGTTTCCGCCTGGGTCACCCCCTTGGCGGCGCTCACCGAGGCGTGGACCGCGCCGCCGCGCCGCACCCCCGCGCCGCTGCCGTATCTGGACGACTCGGCGCAGCCGGCCGGCCTCGACATCGAGCTCGAGGTGCGCCTCAACGGCCAGCTCATCTCGCGGCCGCCGTTCGCGTCGCACTACTGGACCCCGGCGCAGATGCTGGCGCATCTGACCGTCAACGGCGCATCCGTCCGCACCGGCGACCTCTTCGCCTCCGGCACCGTCAGCGGTGCGCTGCCGGATCAATACGGCTCGCTGCTGGAGCTGACCCGCAACGGCGCCGAGCCGCTACAGCTGGCCGACGGCAACCGGCGAGCGTTCCTTCACGACGGCGACGAGGTCCGCCTCTCGGCCAGTGCCCGCGGCCCGCACGGCCGGATCGGCCTGGGCGCGGTGCACGGGCGCGTCGCCCCGGCACTGGACCACGGCAGGTAGCACACCAGGTCCCGGCTGCGAGGGGCATAGGGAAGGGGCGGCGGCACGGGAGGGATGTGCCGCTCGCCCCTTCTGAATCGAGTGTATGCCATCGTTTTCATGATCGCTGAACTAACTTTGACCGTCGTGGCCAACACTTATTTTCAGGTTCTTGACGAGGCGCCGGCGACCGGCAGCTACCGGGCCGACAGCTCGACGGGCGGTCCGTGGGACGCCTCCTTGCAGCAGGGCGGCCCGCCGAATGCCCTGCTCATCCACGCGGCCGAACGGCTGTGCTGTCCGGGCTGCAGCTCGCGACGCTCATCGGCGACTCGGCCAGCGGGGTGTCCGCAGAGCTGGACTGTCCGAAGCCGTTGACCGACTCACAGATAGTTGAGCTTGCAAGATGGAATAGCAGGGTCTACGTTGTAGTTCAGACGATTGAGTTTTCAACTACACGTAGAGAGGTATTGCAAATGCCCCAGACCGTCAGCAGCGCCACCATTCCGGGCTACCGCACCGGAACCTGGCAGATCGACCCGGTCCACACGGACGTGTCGTTCAGCGTCCGGCACATGATGGTCAGCAAGGTTCGCGGCCAGTTCACGGAGTTCGAGGGCACGATCGTCACCGCCGAGGTCCCCACCGACTCCACCGTCACGGCCACGATCAAGCTGGACTCGATCGACACGCGCAATGAGCAGCGCGACAACCACATCCGCTCGGCCGACTTCTTCGAGGTCGAGAAGTACCCGACCATGACCTACCGTTCGACCGGCCTGGCCGGCAACGGCGAGAACTGGACCCTCGAGGGCGAGCTGTCGCTGCACGGCGTCACCCGCCCGGTCCCGCTGAGCCTCGAGCTCAACGGCTTCGCCACCGATCCGTACGGCGGCCAGCGCGTCGGGTTCTCGGCCACCGCCGAGATCAACCGCCGCGACTTCGGCATCGACATCAGCATGCCGATGGACGGTGGCGGCGTGGTGGTCGGCGACAAGATCTCGATCACCCTCGAGATCGAGGCCGTGCTCGACCAGAGCTGACCTTGCCTAGCGTATCGACAGACAAGATTGGCGGACCCGCCCGCAGGCGACCTAAGCTTGCGGGCGTGTCTGTGTCTGTGTTCGGTTTCCCCAACCCGGTGAACGAGGTGGCGGCCCGCACCGTCGCGGCGGGCGTACTCGTGCTGAGCGTGGCCACCCTGCTCCTGAGCACCGTGCTCGGCTCCGGCTGGCTGTGGCTGAGCGCCGTGCTCGCGTACGGCTTCGTCGCTCGCGTCGCGACCGGGCCCAAGCTCAGCCCGCTCGGCCAGCTGGCCACGCGGATGATCGCCCCGCGCATCGGTCACGAGAAGTTCGTCGCCGGCCCACCCAAGCGCTTCGCGCAGGCGATGGGGGCCACGATGTCACTGGCTGCGGTGCTCCTGCACTTCGGCTTCGGCGCGGACGGTGCGGCACTCGCGCTCATCGGACTGATCGCCGTGGCGGCCACCCTCGAGTCGGTGTTCGCGTTCTGCATCGGCTGCACGGTGTTCGCCGGGCTGATGCGCGCTGGGCTGGTACCCGCGGAGACCTGCGCGGCGTGCGCCGACATCTCGCTGCGCCTCAACGTCGCCGCCTAACCGCCTCAGGCAGACTGGCCGGGTGACCGAGTCCGTCGAAGCGCCGCCTGTCGCGCCCCCCAAGGAGTATTACGGCCTCGAGGTCCTGGCGGTCCTGGGCGTCTCGCTGGGCATGTCGGCCATCTATGCCCTGCTCAGCTACATCCGGACCCAGGTCACCATCCCCGGCGGGTTCGCGCACGCGCAGGTGACCGTCGTCGGGCAGAAGCAGACCGTCTACCCGATCCTCGACCTGCTCGACGCGCTGGCGGACGTGCTCCACGGCGTGCTCCCCGCGTTCCTCGCGATCGTGCTGCTCATGCGTAGCCCCGCCGGACCGGGGTTGGGCATCGGGTGGCACCGGCCGGACCGTCGCGACGTCCTCCAGGGCGTCGGGTTCTGCGCGCTGATCGGCATCCCGGGGCTCGCGCTCGTCTGGATCGCCCGCCAGCTCGGGGTCAACGCCTCGCTACAGGTCGTCAGCTTCCCCGATGTCTGGTACCGGATCCCGGTGCTCCTGCTCGATGCCGCCCAGAACGGGATCCTCGAGGAGGTGGTGGTCACCGCATTCCTCTTGACGCGGCTGCGGCAGCTGGGCTGGTCCAACTCCCGTGCGCTCGCCGCCGAGTCGTTGCTGCGCGGTTCCTACCACCTGTACCAGGGGTATGGCGGCTTCTTCGGCAACCTGGTCATGGGGCTGATCTTCGGCTGGTGGTTCCAACGCACCCGGCGGGTGATCCCGCTGGTGATCGCGCACTTCCTGCTCGACGCGGTGAGCTTCATCGGCTACGTGTACCTGCACAACCACGTCAGCTGGATATAGCACGTCAGCTGGATCTACCTAGCGCAGCCGCGGCGCCGCGAGCTCGCTGCTCCGGTCGAGCTGCCGCACCGCCGACGCAACCCAGGCGAGCAGGCCGGCGACGTCGATCCCGTGCGGCGACTGCCGGCGATAGGGCTCGATGCTGTCGGCGCCGCGGGTCAGCAGCGCCGCGGCGCCCGTGGCGTTGCCGCGCGCCGCATGGGTGAGGCCGACGGCAAGCTGGGCCAGCCCGCGCCACAGCTCACGCTCGCCGTCCTCCGCCGACTTCCAGGCGTCCTCGAGGACCTCGTGGGCATGGAACGGCATGCCCGCGTCGAGGAGCCGCTGCGCCTCTGCGATCGACTCGTCCGGTGTGCGCACGGTGCCCTCCGCCGCGCGGGGCACATCCGCGGCGCCGTAGGACAGTGGCCGACCCAGCGCGTCACGCGGGCGGGCATTGCGCGGGCGCCCCTGCCGATCGCGGTCCCGGCTCTTCGCCTGCTCTGATTCGTTGCGCACGGACCCAATCATGCGCCGCCGGACAATTCTCGCGGCGGGTGTCGATTTCGCCGCTCCCCGAGCGACGCCTTGGTGCAGCCTGGAACACTGCCGGGCTGACCCGAGACGAAGGAGACGACGATGCGGTACCTGATGATGATCAAGATGGACGAGAGCATGCCGCTGGGCCCGCCGCCGCCCGCGCTGTACGAGGCCATCGGCGAGCTCGGCGAGCAGGCGACGAAGGACGGCACGATGCTGGAGCAGGGCGGCCTGGCGCCGAGCTCGGCCGGGGCCTTGATCCGGCTGAGCAACGGCAAGATCTCCGTCCTCGACGGACCGTTCACCGAGGCCAAGGAGGTGATCGGCGGATACGCGCTGTTCCAGCTGCACTCCAAGGAGGAGGCCATCGAACACGCGCGGCGGTTCATGCAGGTGCACGCCGACAACTGGCCCGGCGTCGAGGCGGTGGTAGAGGTCCGGCAGCTCATGGACTTCGAGCCGGAGGCCTGACCCGCCGCGCATGCTCCCGACCCGCCGGAGGGCCGGCTCCGGCGGGTCGCGCTTGCGGCCCGCCGCACCACCCTGGTCTGATCCGCACCGTGAGCGAATCGGACGCGCGACGCACCGTTGAGGCCGTCTGGCGGATGGAGTCTGCACGCCTGATCGCGGGCCTGGTGCGCATGGTGCGCGACGTCGGGCTCGCCGAGGATCTCGCCCAGGACGCGCTGCTGGCCGCACTGGAGCAGTGGCCGGGCTCCGGAGTCCCGTCGAACCCGGGGGCCTGGCTGATGACGATCGCCAAGCGGCGCGCGGTCGACCACTTCCGCCGCGGCGAGCGGCTGGCGCGCAAGCAGGCCGAGCTGGCCCGCGACCTCGAGACCGAGGAACCGTTCATGCCCGACTTCGACGCTGCCGCCGAGGATCGCATCGAGGACGACCTGCTGCGCCTCATGTTCATCTGCTGCCACCCGGTGTTGACGACGGATGCGCGAGTGGCCCTGACGCTGCGCCTGCTCGGCGGGCTCACCACCACTGAAATCGCGCGCGCGTTCCTGTCCCCCGAGCCGACGATCGCGCAGCGCATCGTGCGCGCGAAGCGCAGCCTGGTGAGGGCGCGCGTGCCGTTCGAGGAGCCGACCCCGGAGCAGCGCGCCGAGCGGCTGGACTCGGTGCTCGAGGTGATCTATCTCGTCTTCAACGAGGGGTACTCGGCCACCGGCGGTGACGACTGGATGCGCCCCGCGCTGTGCGAGGAGGCCCTGCGGCTCGGTCGCGTGGTGGCCGGTCTCGCGCCGGATGTCGCCGCCGTGCACGGGCTGGTGGCGCTGCTGGAGATCCAGGCCTCGCGCGCCGCGGCCCGGACCGGCCCGACCGGCGAGCCGATCCTGCTGCTGGCGCAGGATCGGTCGCGCTGGGATCACCTGCTCATCCGCCGCGGATTGGCGGCTCTGGACCGGGCAGAGGCGGTCAGTGACCGCCCCGATCCGTACGTGCTGCAGGCGGCGATCGCGGCCTGCCACGCCCGCGCGACATCGGCGGACGAGACCGACTGGCAGCGCATCGCGACACTGTACGAAGTCCTTGCCGAGCTCGAGCCGTCACCGGTCGTGGAGCTCAATCGAGCCGTGGCGATCGCGATGGCCTACGGGCCGGAAGCGGGGTTGGCGGTGCTCGACGAGCTGTCGGAGGTGCCCGCGCTGAAGAGCTACCACCTCCTGCCCAGCGTCCGCGGCGATCTACTGGCCCGGCTCGGGCGAGGCGAGGAAGCGCGCATCGAATTCGAGCGGGCCGCTGCGATGACGCAGAACGTCCGCGAGCGAACCCTCCTGCTGGATCGCGCCGCAGGCGCTACGGCCCGCGGCCAAATGAGCTGACACCCACAGATCCCCCTGGCAAGCTCGGGCGGTGTGACGGATATGGAGATCGTCAACCCGGTTCCCGTCGAGGAAGTGCGCCCGTGGCTCGCCTCGATGAGCACGACCTTCCTGAACGATCCCGCAGGCAAGGACTTCGAACATCTCGTCGAGGCGTGGCGCCGCGAATGGTTCGCCGACCGGGTCTGGGGAGCGCGCGCAGACGGGCGCTGGATCGCCACCCTCGCCACGGACGAGCGCGCGTTTACGGTTCCCGGCCCGGACGGGGCAACCCGTGACGTGGTGGCCGACGCGCTGACCGGCGTCACCGTCAGCGCCACCCACCGCCGCCGCGGACTGCTCTCCCGCATGCTCAGCTCCTCGCTGGCCGCGGCCAGGGGGCGCTGTGACGCGCTGAGCATCCTGATCGCCGCGGAGTGGCCGATCTACGGTCGCTTCGGGTACGCCCCGGCCACCCAGGCCGCGACCTACACCCTGTCGCCTCGCTTCCGGCCCCAACTGCTGAGCCCGGCACCGTCGGGATCGGTCCGGCAGGTCGACGCCGCCGACCTCGACAAGGTTGCCGCCGAGGTCTTCGACCGGGCGCGACGGCTGCGGGCCGGCCAGGTCGACCGCCGCGGCGAATGGTGGCCGCGGCGCCTCGGGCTGGACGGCTACCACCCGACCCACGACGGCAAGGCACCGAGCTATTACATCCACGAGGGCGCGGCCGGGCCGGACGGCATCCTGTGGTGGGCGGCTACGCGCGACTTCGAGCTGAACGGCGACCTCGGCGCCATCAGCGTCGGCAACCTCACCGCGGCCACGGACGAGGCGTACCGGAACCTGTTCGCCTACCTGCTCGGCATCGACGTCATCAGTGAGATCGCGCTCGACCGCCGTCCCGTCGACGAGCCAGTTCGCTGGCTGCTCAGCGACGGGCGGGCGCTGCGGCAGACCGGCGTGATCGACGACGTGTGGATCCGCCTGCTGGACGTGCCGGCCGCGCTGTCGGCCCGCTCGTATGCGACCGGGGGGCGGGTGGTGCTCGAGGTCGTCGACGAGGACACCGGCGGGTACGCGGCGGGGCGCTTCGTGCTCGAGGCGGACGGCGCCGACACCCGCTGCCACCCGACGAGCGAGGCACCTGATCTGCGCATCGCGCAGCGGACTCTGGCCTCGATCTACGTCGGCGGCTTCACCCTCCGCCAGCTCGCGATCGCCGGCGGGGTGGCCGAGCTGACCGCGGGCGCCCGCGACCGGGTGGACGCGATGTTCGCGGTGCCGCTGGCCCCCTGGAACGCAACTGGCTTCTAGCGCCTACGACATCTTCGCCGCAGATTGGCCGCACGTCGTAGACGATGCTGCCGCGAAGCCGTTGAACGACGCCACCAAGTACGTCGCGTCGCGGAGTCGTCCCACCGTGCAGTGGAGGAAGTCGATCCTGATCGAGGAGATGCAGCCGCCGGCATCGCGGCGCTCAAGAAGGAAGACGGGCCAGGGCTGCAGGTGCATGGCAGCGGGAACCTGATCCAGACGCCGCTGCGCCACAACCTCGTCGACGAGTACCGCCTGTGGGTCTTCCCCCTCGTCATCG